>NZ_JAGMUE010000106.1:0-20750 GCF_019049165.1 Streptomyces sp. AC627_RSS907 | reverse complement strand
GCCGTCCACGCCGCCCCCTCCGGCCACCCCCACCTCGCCGCTCACACCAACCTCGCCGCGCGCCCCCACCCCACTGCCCTCGCCCGCCTCGCCGACCCCGCCGTCCGCGCCCACCCCACTGCCCTCGCCGGCCCCGCCGCCGTCCACGCCGGCCCTGCCCGACTCACCCGGCCCGCCCGCGGGAACGCCGTCGGGCGGGGCGGCCAGGTACCCGGCGTTGAGGCGCAGGAACATGTCGAGGCGGTCGGGGCGGACGCGGACGGTGACGTCGAGTCCACGGGGGCGTTCCTCGACCTCGCGGCGCACCACCTCCCAGGCGTCGGCGAGTTCGACCCCCGGCCGGCGCCGTACGGGGTCGTCCAGTACGGTCGCCGCGCGCACCCGGTCGGCACGGAAGAGGCGGGGCCGGCCGCGCCGGTCGGCGACGAGGTACCAGACGCCCGCCTTGGCGACGAGGCCGTACGGGTCGACGGTGTACGTCCGGATCTCCCGCTCGCCGCTGTGCCGGTAGCGCAGGCGCAGCCGCCGGTCGGCGAACACGGCGTCCCGCAGCGCGTCCAGGTCGGCGGCGACCCCCGGACCGCCCTTCCAGCGGGTGGCGTCGACGAGGATGCGGCGGGAGGCCGTCTCGGCGGCCGGCCGGTGGGGCTCGGGGAGCGCCGCCATCACCTTGCGCAGCGCCGAGCCGAGGGCCGCGTCCAGGCCGAGGGCGGCGTGCGCGCCGCGCGCCGCCAGCACGAAGAGGGCGCGCGACTCGTCGGCGGTCAGCCCGGTGACGTCGGTGCGGAACCCGGCGAGCAGTTCGATGCCGCCGTGCCGTCCGCGTTCGGCGTACACGGGGACGCCGGACGCGGACAGGGCCTCGACGTCCCGGTAGACGGTGCGGACGGACACCTCCAGCCGCTCGGCGAGCTCGCGCGCGGGGACGCGGCCGCGGGTCTGCAGGAGCAGCAGGATGGACAGCAGGCGGTCGGACTTCACCGCACCAGCCTGCCCCGCGAGCCGGCGGTCAGCCGAGCCGGACCCGGGCCAGCTGGCGGGACTGGGCCACCAGACGGTCGGCGCTGTCCCAGACCTCGGCGTCCTCCTCCAGGAAGCCGCCGGCGAGGTTGCGGGTGGTGAGGGAGACGCGCAGCGGCCCCGGAGCGGGGCGGCACCGTACGTGCACGGTCAGCTCGACCGTCGGCACCCAGCCCTTCAGTCCGAGCTCGAAGGCGGTCGGGGGCAGCGCGTCCACCGCGAGGAGTACCGACAAGGGGTCGGCGTCGCGGCCGTCGGCGAGCCCGAACCAGGCCCGCATCTCGCCCTTGCCCGAGGGCCGGCCGAGTGCCCAGCCGAGCGTGGCCGGGTCCAGCCCGAGCTTCAGCCGGCCGGCGATGGCCGAGAGGCCGTCCGCGGGGGCGGGGGCGTCCTGAGGGCCGAAGCACTGGTCCATCGGCGGGATCGCCGGCGGCTTCGCCGAGGTGCGGACGTCGTCGGGCAGCGCGTCGAGGTCGCCGTAGGAGGCGAGCACGCGGATGCGCTCCACCTCGTTGCCCTGGTCGTCGTACTGGAAGAGGGAGGCCTGGCCGGTGGAGAGGGTGCGCCCGGCGCGGACGGTCTCGGTGCGCACGACCGCCGGGCCCGGCCGGGAGGCGGTGAGGTAGTGGGCCGATATGGTGAACGGGTCGGGGTGCGCGAGGGCGTCCCCGAGGGCGCGGCCCAGGACGGCCAGCAGGTAGCCGCCGTTGAGGGCGTTGGTGATCGTCCAGCCGGCGGAGAGGTCGATGTCGTAGACGCCCGGGGCGCGCCGGGTGACGGCGGTGTCCCGGTCGAACTCGCTGTCGCCGATGGTGGCCCGCGTGGCCGGTGCGGAGGCTGCTTCTGGCATGGCTGCACGCTACAGCAGGAGAATACTAAGCGGTAGCTTTTCTGTGGGTTCCGACGTGCGCGAAGCCCCCGGGACGGGCCCCTCCCGTCTCACTCGCCCTCCACCACGGTCGACCGGCGGTTCCACGCGCGCGGCGCCCGCCAGTGGAAGCGCATGGCCAGCAGGCGCAGGACGAAGGCCGTGACCACCGCGAGCCCGCTGGTGACCGGGGTGAGGGCCTCGTAGCGGATGCACAGGGCGACCGTCGCGGAGCCGACGATGGCCGGGACGGCGTACAGGTCCCGGTCCCAGCGCAGCAGCGAGGGCACCTCGTTGGCGAGCACGTCCCGCAGCACGCCGCCGCCCACCGCGGTGGCCAGGCCCAGGCAGGCGGAGGCGGTCAGGCCGAGTCCGTAGTCGTACGCCTTCGTCGTGCCGGCGACGCAGAACAGGCCGAGGCCGGCCGCGTCGAAGACGTTCACGCCGGTCTGGAGGCGTTCGACGTGCGGATGGAGGAAGAAGACGAGCACGGTGGCGAGCAGCGGCGTGACGAAGTACCCCAGGTCCGTGAACGCCGCGGGCGGCACCGCCCCGATGATCAAGTCACGGAACAGCCCGCCGCCCAGCGCGGTGACCTCGGCGAGGACGGCGATGCCGAACACGTCGAAGTTCTTGCGCACGGCCAGCAGCGCGCCGGAGATGGCGAAGACGAAGATGCCGATCAGATCGAGCGTGTGCTGGACGGTGGGGGTGAAGAGTTGCTCGTACACCCCGCCATTCTCGCCTGTCAGTGAGCCCCCGCCTTACAAACGAAGGCGGGGGCTCACTGGCAGGACGAGGTCACTTCTCCTTGGCGGAAGGCTTCTCGTCGGTGTCCTTGGCGGGGGACTCGTCGTCGCCGCCCCCGGCGGCCGGCTCGTCGGCGCCCTCGTCGGCGCCCTCGTCGGCCGGCTCGTCGGCACCCTCGGCGGCGGGCTTGTCCCCGCCCTCGCTGTCCGCGGCGCCCGGCTCGTCGCCGTCCGTCGCGCCTTCCGAACCCTCGGCCTCGGTCTCGGCCTCCGCGGCCAACGCCGCCGAGGTCGCCGCCGACTCGGCCAGCGCCTCCTCCGAGACCAGCTCCGCCGCCTCCTTGGCGTCGGTCAGCAGGACGACGTCCTGCGGGGCCTGGTCCGCGAAGTTCTCCGGGTGGTGGCAGGCCACCTGCTGGCCGGGCCGCAGCTCCTTCAGCGGCGGCTCGGTCGTCTTGCAGATCTCCGTCGCCTTCCAGCACCGCGTGTGGAAGCGGCACCCGCTCGGCGGGGAGATCGGCGAGGGCACGTCGCCCTTGAGCAGGATGCGCTCGCTCTTGGCGGACTTGCGCGCCGGGTCCGGGATCGGCACCGCCGACATCAGCGCCTTGGTGTACGGGTGCATCGGCGACTTGTAGAGCAGCTCGCGGTCGGCCAGCTCCACGATCTTGCCGAGGTACATCACCGCGATCCGGTCCGAGACGTGCCGGACGACGGACAGGTCGTGCGCGATGATCACGTACGTCAGGCCCAGCTCCTGCTGGAGGTCGTCGAGCAGGTTGACGACCTGGGCCTGGATCGACACGTCGAGCGCGGAGACCGGCTCGTCGGCCACGACCAGCTTGGGGTTCAGCGCGAGCGCGCGGGCGATGCCGATGCGCTGGCGCTGGCCGCCGGAGAACTCGTGCGGATAGCGGTTGTAGTGCTCGGGGTTGAGACCGACCACCGACAGCAGCCGCTGCACCTCCTTCTTGACCCCGCCCTCGGGCTCGACGCCCTGGAGCTTGAAGGGGGCGCTGATGATCGTGCCGATGGTGTGGCGCGGGTTCAGCGACGAGTACGGGTCCTGGAAGATCATCTGCACGTCGCGGCGCAGCGGACGCATTCCGCCGACCCCGAGGTGGGTGATGTCCTTGCCCTCGAACTCGATCGTGCCGGCCGTCGGCTCCAGCAGCCGGGTGATCAGCCGGCCCATGGTCGACTTGCCGCAGCCCGACTCGCCCACGACACCGAGGGTCTCCCC
The DNA here is from genome assembly GCF_019049165.1 of Streptomyces sp. AC627_RSS907. Classification (NCBI taxonomy): domain Bacteria; kingdom Bacillati; phylum Actinomycetota; class Actinomycetes; order Kitasatosporales; family Streptomycetaceae; genus Streptomyces; species Streptomyces sp. AC627_RSS907. Next base: position 16,870 of record NZ_JAGMUE010000106.1, on the reverse strand, counting down.
GGCCCGGACCTCGAAGTCGAGGCCGTCGACGGCGCGCACGGCGCCGACCTGGCGCTGCAGCAGGCCCTTCTTGATCGGGAAGTGCTTCTGCAGCCCGGTCACCTTCAGCAGGGTCTCGCCGGGTGCGGCGTCCTTGGTGAGGGTCGCAGCACCGCTGCTCTGTGCCGGGATGGCCACTGCTTCGTCCTTGGCTTTTTCGTCCTTGGCTTTCGCGCTGTTGTCGCTCACAGCTTCGGCGCAATCTCTTCGGTCCAGATACGCTCCCGCTGCTCCTGCGACATGTGGCAGGCGGCCCAGTGCTTGCTGCCGACCTCGGTCAGCTCGGGGCGGACCGTGCGGGTGATGTCGTCCTTGGGCACGTCGGCGTACGGGCAGCGCGGGTTGAAGGCGCAGCCGGACGGCAGGTTGATGAGGGAGGGCGGGGAGCCCTTGACCGGGATGAGGCGTTCCTGCTGGTCGCGGTCGAGCCGCGGCATCGAGCCGAGCAGGCCCCAGGTGTAGGGGTGCCGGGGCTCGTAGAACACCTTCTCCGCCGGACCGCGCTCGACGCAGCGGCCGCCGTACATCACCAGGAGGTCGTCGGCGAGCTCGGCGACGACGCCCAGGTCGTGGGTGATGATGATGACCGCGGAGCCGAACTCCGTCTGCAGGTCCCGGATCAGGTCGAGGATCTGCGCCTGGACGGTCACGTCCAGGGCGGTGGTCGGCTCGTCCGCGATGAGCAGCTCGGGGTTGTTGACCAGCGACATCGCGATCATCGCGCGCTGGCGCATACCGCCGGAGAACTCGTGCGGGTAGTTGTCCACCCGCTTGTCCGGCTGCGGGATGCCGACCCGGTCGAGCATCTCCACGGCACGGCGCTTGGCGGTCTTCTTGTCCACGTCGTGGTGGATGCGGTACGCCTCCACGATCTGCTGGCCGATCGTGTAGTACGGGTGCAGCGCGGACAGCGGGTCCTGGAAGATCATCGCCATCTGCTGCCCGCGCAGCTTGCGCACGTGGTCCGGGTCGGCGGACAGCAGCTCGGTGCCGTCCAGCCAGATCTCGCCCGAGATCTGCGCCTTGCGCTTGCCGTACTGGCCGGCGGTGTGCAGGCCCATGATGCCGAGCGAGGTCACCGACTTGCCGGAGCCGGACTCGCCCACGATGCCGAGCGTCTTGCCCTTCTCCAGCTGGAAGGTGAGCCCGTCGACGGACTTGACCAGGCCGTCGTCGGTCGGGAAGTGGACCTTCAGGTCGCGTACTTCCAGGAAGGCGCTCGGCGCGGGCGAGGTGCCGGTGGGCTCACCCACGGCTGCTCCGCTCTTGCTGAGTTCGGTCATGTGAGCCTCACTCGGGGGTCGATCACGGCGTACAGGATGTCCACCACGAGGTTGGCGAGCAGCACCGCGAGAGAAGTGATCAGGGTGACGCCCAGGATGACGGGCAGGTCCTGGTTCTTGATCGCGTTGAGCACGGCCTGGCCGAGGCCGGGAAGGCTGAACGTGGTCTCGGTCAGGATCGCGCCGCCGATGAGGGCACCCAGGTCCATGCCCAGCATCGTCAGGATGGGCGTCATCGTCGAGCGCATGGCGTGCTTGCGGATGACGACGCCTTCCTTCAGTCCCTTGGCCCGGGCGGTGCGGATGTAGTCCTCGCCGAGGATCTCCATCATGGTCGCACGGGTGATACGGGCGTACATCGCCGCGTACAGGAACGCCAGCGTGATCCACGGCAGGAGCATGCCGCCGAGCCAGCCGGTGAAGCTCTCCTCCAGCGGCACGTACTGCGCGTCGAGCCAGCCCAGTCCGTAGGAGAAGACCGCCAGGCTGAGCAGACCGGTGAAGTAGATGGGGAGGGAGACACCCGCCAGGGCGACGATCATCGCGCCGCGGTCCCACAGGGTGCCCCGCTTGAGCGCCGAGAGCACACCCGCGGCCAGACCGAAGATGAGCCACAGGACGGCGGCGCCGAGCGCGAGACCCAGGGTCACCGGGAAGCGGTCGGTCAGCACCGGCCAGATGGCCTGCTCACTACGGAAGGAGTAGCCGAAGCACGGGGCGGAACACTCCGTGACGTCGCCGCCGCCCGAGTAGGTACGGCCCATGAAGATGCCGCGGAAGAACTCCCAGACCTGGGCGTAGATCGGGTCGTTGAGACCCAGCTTCTCCCCCACGGCCTTCACCGCGGCGGGGTCGGCCTGCTTGCCCACGAAGCTCGCGGCGATGTCGACGCCTGCCCACTTGGGGATCAGGAAGAAGATGCTGAAGACCACCATGACGATGACCACGAGCATCACAGCGGCGGCGAACAACCGCCTGATGAGGTAAGCGAGCACAGCTAACGGCCCGCTGCGGACCGCGGGCCACCGGAGGTCGTCCGGTGGCCCGCGGTCACGCCGCGCCGGCCTTCACCTGCCTTTCGTGCCGTACGGCGGGTGACCGGTTACTTCGAGGACTTCAGGCCGAGGTTGACGAAGTCGTACATACCGCTGTAGCCGTCGGTGGTGTACACGTTCGCCAGTCGGCTGGAGCGCCAGTTGATGAACTTCTCGAAGACGAAGGGCAGGTAGTAGCCGCCTTCCATGACCTTGTGGTTGATCTCCATGGCGATCTTGGCCTTGCCGGCGTCGTCGAGCGTGTTGACGTAGTCCGCGAACAGACCGTCGATCGACTTGTCCTTGATCAGGGCGTAGTTGTTGTTGCCGCTGTCGAGGATGTAGTCGCTGTGCCACAGCGGCAGACCGTAGCCCTGGACGGACGGGAAGTCCGGGCCCCAGCCCATGATGATGATGCCGTAGCCCTTCTTCTGCACGTTCGAGGGGCTGCCGATGATGCCGGGGGTCTGCGCACCGTCGTACTGGTCGATGTCGACGGTGATGCCGACCTTCTTCAGGGACGCCTGGAGCGACTCGGCGGTGGCCACCTCGACCGGCTTGTTGTTGCGGACCGCGATGGTGGTCTTGAAGCCGTCGGGCTTGCCGCAGGCCTTCAGCTCTTCCTTGGCCTTGGCGACGTTGCCGTTCTTGTTGGCACCGGCCATCTCGTACGGGTCGTACTTCTGGCCCTCGGAGCCCGGGACGGCCGGCGGCAGCATGTTGGTGCCGATGTCGCCACCCGCCTTCGGGCCACCGCGCGCGGTCTGGAGCGACACGTGGTCGGCCCCGTAGAGCACGGCCTTGCGGCAGTGGATGTTGTCGAAGGGCTTCACGCTCTGCGGGAACACCGCGTAGCGGATGTAGCCGGAGACCGGGTTGTCCAGGTTGCCCTGGTGCTTCTTCAGGGCGGTGGTGCGGCCCTGCGGCGACAGACCGGTCTGCGCCAGGTCCAGGTCGTAGTCACCGGCGATGAGGCGGGCGTCCAGGTCGTTGGCGTTGGAGAAGAACTTGATGGAGATCTTGTCCGGGTACGCCTTGCGGACCGGGTCCGAGGCCTGCTTCCACTCGGTGTTGCGGACCAGCACGAGGTCCTTGCCCGGGCTGTACGACTGGAACTTGTACGGGCCCGAGGAGAACGGCTTCAGACCGTACTTGGACTTGGTGTCCTTGTCCTGGCGGACCGGGGAGGCCGAGGTGAGCGCCAGCATCTCCTCGAAGTCCGAGTTGGCCTTCGGCAGCTTGAAGATGATGGTCTTGTCGTCCGGCGTCTCGATCGCCTGCAGACCCAGCTTGTCCGCGGACTTGTCCTTGTACGGGCCCTGGTACTTGCCCTCGGGGTCGAGCACCTCCTTGAGGTACGTCGGACCGCCGGACAGCACGTCCTGCGCCCAGACCCGCTCGATGCCGTACTTGATGTCCTTGGAGGTGATCGGCTTGCCGTCCTCCCAGGTGATGCCGTCACGCAGGGTGTACGTGTAGGTCTTGCCGTCGTCCGAGACCTTGGCGAGCCCGGTCGCGAGGTCCGGGGTCACGCCGGCGCCGGCCTTGCCCGGCTCGGTGGCGTTCGTGACGAGCTGGCGGGAGTAGTAGCGGGAGAAGTTCCACATGAAGCCGTAGTAGCCACGCGTGGTGTCCCACGAGTCGGCGTCCTGGGCGCTGGCGAACTTCAGCTCGCCGCCCTTCTTGGCCTGGTCGGCCTGGGCGACCTTGTTGTTCGCGGCGTCGAAGCCGGCCGCGCCGTTCTTCGATCCCCCGCCGTCGCTGTCACCGCCGCCGCACGCCGCCGTGGTCAGCAGCGCGGCGACCACTGCGGCAGCGGCCAAAGCCTGCTTGCGCCGCCCTGAGGTGCGTTGGGTAGTCACGATCTCGGATCCTCCGGATTAGATGAGAGACCCCGTGCAGGAGCCACGGGTCGCTTTGCGGTACGGCAGGTCAGCGGGAGCCCTTCGGGTCCAGCGCGTCGCGGACGCCGTCACCGAAGAGGTTGAAGGCAAGAACGGTGATGAAGATCGCCACGCCCGGGACCACCATGTACATGGGGTCCGAGTCGTAGTAGTCGACCGCGCTCGAGAGCATCTGGCCCCAGGAGGCCGTGGGAGGCTTGACGCCCACGCCCAGGAAGCTGAGTGCCGCCTCGGTGAGGATGTTGGTGGGGATCATCATCGTCGTGTAGACGATGATCGGCGCGACCAGGTTGGGCAGCAGTTCCTTGAACAGGATGTAGAGCCGCCCGGCGCCCAGCGAGCGGGCCGCCTCGACGTATTCCCGTTCGCGCATCGAGAGTGTCTGACCGCGTACCACGCGGCCGATGTACGGCCAGCCGAAGAAGCCGATGACCAGGATCATCACGAACAGGCGCACGCCCGTGCCGGTGAGTCCGAGCATCTCGTTCGGCATGACGGAGACCAGCGCGATGATGAACAGCAGCTGCGGGAAGGCCAGCAGACCGTCCATGATCCGGCTGATGAGGGAGTCGACCCAGCCGCCGAAGAAGCCGGCCAGGATGCCCAGCACGGTACCGATGACCACGGCGACGATCGCGGACAGGAAGCCGACCAGCAGCGAGATCCGGGCGCCGTAGACGATACGGGCGAAGATGTCACGGCCGTTGACGGGCTCGACGCCCAGCCAGTGCTCGCCGCTGATGCCGCCCAGGGACCCCTTGGGGGTGCCGAACAGCGGATCGATCAGGTCCTCGTGGTGCACCTCGGGATCCTGCCCGACCAGGCTGGTGATCACGGGCGCGAGCAGCGCGACCACGATGAGGAAGAGCACCACGACGCCGCCCGTCAGGGCGAGCTTGTCCCGTTTCAGGCGCTCCCAGGCGATCCGGCCCAGGGAACGCCCCTGTACCGCCTTGGTCTCGGCGCCGGCAACCGCCGCTTCCTCGGCCGCACTCGGGGCCGCTTCCGCGGTCGGCTCGTGCAATGGTGCCGTCATCTGGCAGGGACCCCTCTCAACCGGCGGTAGCCGGCCCGCACTTGCCGCTGTAGCGGCGTGATCAGTCCGTCGTACACAGGGGCGAACATTCCACCCCTTGTTGCGGGAGTCTTCAACGCTTTGGCGATCCGTAGCCAGAGTTGAAGGGGAAAGGATGCGCAACCGTGATGCTGTTTGAGGTGTTCCGTTATCCGGACACTGGGTAACGAGGGCCGGACACGGACGAGTTGGACATCGAGGACTCGGTGGGGCCTTACGCCCACCTCTACGCGCGGAGATGTCCGGCCACCGGTGCCGGCACGGATGTCGCGACGGTCAGAACCGGCCTTGGGCCGGAGGGTATCCGTACCCACCCGCGGGTGCCTGCGCGGGGGCGGCCGCGTGGGCCTGGCGGTCGTAGAAGGGGCGGGCGTGGGCACGCAGCCACATGGCGACCGGGTCGTGCGTGTCGGTCATCGCCACCGTCGACACCGGCAGCCCGTCCGGCACCGCGCCGACGGACTGCTGCATCATCGCGCGCACCGCGTCGACGGCCGGCGGGGACGTGTCGTACACGTCGAGACCGATGGCGAGATACGGCGCCCCCAGCGCCGGCTGGACCCAGGCCCGGCGCAGCGAACGGACCGCCGGGGTGCGGTGGGCGTTCTGCGCGAGCAGGGCGTAGAACTGGGGGATCTCGATGGCCGGTTCGGACAGGCGCAGGGGTCCGGCGGGCTGGCGGTCCAGGCCGGAGGCGATGCGGCGCAGATCCAGCCAGGGGATGCCGACGCCGCCGCCGGGGGCGTGCGGGTTGAGCCAGAGGCCGTAGTGCTCGGGGTAGAGGGCGCGGGCCACTTCGAGGCCGTCGACCACCTCGTACGACCGGTTCCAGCCACTGACGGACAGCTCCTGGGCGGAGGTGACGCAGGGCGCGTAGCCGCAGCCCTCGACCTCCATGTTCCCGTACTGGGCGTCCGGGGAGCCGGCCTGACCGTGCCACAGCAGCATCCAGACCTGGCCGGAGGTGGGGGTGGCGAGCGCGCGGAGGAGGGCCTCGTAGGCGTCGTAGCGCCCGGGCGTCACCTGGCGCAGCATGTGCTCGACCTGCCCGGTCGTGGTGCCGCTGGCGCTCACGCGTATCGCCCCTTCGAGAAGTCCCGGATGTGCAACCAGCTTAAGGCTCCGCGGGCCGGAGGCGCCCAGGAGCTCGGGGTGTGCTGTCGTCCCGCGTCGACCCCGCTCTCGCCCGGGCGGCGGAGTCCCGCGGTCCGCGAGCCCGCCGGACCGGGACCCGCGCGGGAAGCCGCATCCGCCGCGCGCGGCCCGGGCTCCCCCCGTCAGCTCCGGCTGGGGCCGGCGCGCCGGGCGCCGTCGGTGGGCTTCGAGTCCGCGGCGCCCGCGCCCCGGCCCGGTCCGCGCCCTGTCAGCCGTCCGCCACCCACCTGGTCACGGCCCCGCGCCCCTCGCGCACCCCCGCCCCGGCGGCGGTCACAGGTCCCGGTCGTAGAAGGGGCGGACGTTGGCCCGCATCCAGTCGCAGACCGGGTCCTGGGCTGCCTCCAGGAGGACCAGGTTGACCTGGCACTTCAGGGGGGCCTTGGCGAGCGCTCGGCCCAGGGCGTCCAGCGGGAGGGCGCGGGCGTCGGCTTCCCAGTGGGCGAGTTCGACGCCGACGAACAGGGCCGGATCGGCGGTCTCCACGGCGGCGAGGCAGCGACGGGCGGTGCGGACCACGCCGATGGCGGCGAACTCGGCGGAGGCCGCGGCCAGGAAGTCCACCGGGTCGTCCCGCCAGTCCGGCTCGAAGAGGCGGACCCGGCCGCCGGACGCGGGCCCGTCCAGCGGGGTGCGGCCGGCCCGGCACAGCTCGGCGACGGCCGGCGGCGGCAGCGGGATGCCGACCACGCCGTCCGGGTTCACGGCGATGCCGACCTGCGGGGGCAGGCCGCGGGCGAACTCCGCGGCGGGGGCGATGGTGTACGCCATGTGGGGGCCGGTGACCTGGCGGAGCTGTTCCTCGGAGCTGAACACCGGCACGTAGGCCTGGCCGTCGATCTCCAGGGAGGGCAGGTCGAGGGGGCCGCTGTGCGGGCCGCCGCCGTTCGGCAGCGGTATCCACAGGAAGCTGCGGCCGAGCACCTCGACGATCCGGCCACCGGCGCCCGGCACGCCGAGGGAGGCGGACAGCACCTCCTCCAGCTCGTTGCCGGGCCATCCGCCGTGCGGGTGGGGGTGCGCCTGTGCCGGGAAGTCCATCTGCCTACCGCCTGACTGGTACCACTGCTGTGGCTGGAAAGGCTAACCCGTTCGGCCCCGCGGCCCTACGGTCCGTCACCCCGTGAAGGCGATCCGGCGCAGCGTGTCCGCCGCCACCCGGTCCAGGATGACCGCCGAGGCGCAGCCGCCGGGCAGCGTGCCCTCGGTGACGGAGCGCAGCAGGCGGGCGTTGGCCGTGCGGTGCCGCAGGAACGCGTACCGGGAGACGCCCCGGCCGCGCTCGCGCTGGCCGGCCAGGGCCTCGCCGGGGTCGACGTCGAGCAGCAGCAGGTGCAGGGTGGCCTCGCGGCGGCGGGCCTCGCGGGCCAGCCAGCGGCGCACCCACGTCTGGGTGCCGCAGTCGTGTACGACGACGCCCTCGCCGGAGCGCAGGGCGCGGCGCAGTCCGGCGTAGTGGGCGATGCGGACGAGGGGGCGGTACAGGGCGTACGGCAGGAAGCGCGGCATGCGGCGGTCCCAGCGGTCGCGGGTGTCCTGGGAGTCGATGCGTCGGCCGCGGACGGTCCGCTCCATCAGGGTGGACTTCCCGCTGCCGGGCAGGCCGGTGATCACCACCAGGTCGCGGGGGCCGAAGAGCAGGGCGTGCGGGCTGCGGCCGTCCCGGCCCCGCAGGTCGCGGACGACGGATGCGGTCGGTGCGGCGCATGCTTCCGGTGCCGGGACCACGGGCTGCTTCGGCAGCGCGAGACCCGAGGTGGTGGCGTACGCCGTGGTCCTGTTCACCGTGATCGTCCTCCCCTGGGGCGGTTCACGAGTTCCCATCCCCGTCGAGTGTAAAGAGAAGGTAATACGCGGGTCTCGCGTTTTGGTGCGCTTCGTGCCACAGGCCGGTCACAACGGCGGTGCTACTGTGGCGGCGCCAACTGCATACCGGCCGTTTGAATCCGCGCGGGAGAGTCCCCGGCTGTCGTCGGGGCGCCGAAGGAGCAAGTCCCTCCCTTGAATCTCTCAGGCCCCGTTACCGCGCGGGCGAGGCACATCTGAAAAGCGGGCCGCCGCTCGACGGCTGCCCCACCCAAGGTGCAAGTCCTGATCGCCGCGCTCCGGTGGTCACGGCGAACCTCTCAGGTTCCGATGACAGATGGGGAGGATCGACCTCGCCCGTCCTGTCCCTGGGAGACGACCGACCGATGAGCAGTACAGAACTCCGCCGTACCGCGCTGGATGCCACGCACCGCGCGCTGGGCGCGACGATGACCGACTTCGCCGGCTGGGACATGCCCCTGCGCTACGGCTCCGAGCGCGACGAGCACGTCGCCGTGCGCACCCGGGCCGGTCTCTTCGACCTCTCGCACATGGGTGAGATCACGGTCACCGGCCCGCAGGCCGCGGCCCTCCTCGACCACGCGCTGGTCGGCAACATCGGGAGCGTGAAGCCGGGCCGGGCCCGCTACACCATGATCTGCCGCGAGGACGGCGGCATCCTGGACGACCTGATCGTCTACCGGCTGGGCGAGACCGACTACATGGTCGTCGCCAACGCCTCCAACGCCCAGGTGGTGCTGGACGCGCTGACCGAGCGCGCCGCCGGCTTCGACGCCGAGGTCCGCGACGACCGCGACGCCTACGCGCTGCTCGCCGTGCAGGGCCCCGAGTCCCCCGGGATCCTCAAGAGCCTCACCGACGCCGACCTGGACGGCCTGAAGTACTACGCCGGCCTGCCCGGCACGGTCGCGGGCGTCCCGGCGCTCATCGCGCGCACCGGCTACACCGGCGAGGACGGCTTCGAGCTGTTCGTGCGGCCCGAGCACGCCGTGGAGCTGTGGCGGGCGCTGACCGAGGCGGGCGAGGGCGTCGGGCTGGTCCCGTGCGGTCTGTCCTGCCGGGACACGCTCCGCCTGGAGGCGGGCATGCCGCTGTACGGGCACGAGCTGACGACGGAGCTGACGCCCTTCGACGCCGGGCTCGGCCGGGTGGTGAAGTTCGAGAAGGAGGGCGACTTCGTGGGGCGCGCCGCGCTGGCCGAGGCCGCCGAGCGCGCCGCCGCCACGCCTCCCCGCGTCCTGGTCGGCCTGGTCGCCGAGGGCCGCCGGGTCCCGCGCGCCGGGTACGCGGTCGTCGCCGGCGGCGAGGTGGTCGGCGAGGTCACCTCCGGCGCGCCGTCCCCGACGCTGGGCAGGCCGATCGCCATGGCGTACGTCGACGCGGCGCACGCGGCCGTGGGCACGCCGGGGGTCGGCGTGGACATCCGGGGCACCCACGAGCCGTACGAGGTCGTGGCGCTGCCCTTCTACAAGCGCCAGAAGTAGGCACCGGGCGTCGCGGAGCCCTTGCCGTTCCGCCCGTCCTCGCTGCTCACCAGCGGTTACAGCACTCCCCCGTTCACCAGCACTCCCGCGCGTACAGGAGAATCCAGGCCATGAGCAACCCCCAGCAGCTGCGCTACAGCAAGGAGCACGAGTGGCTGTCGGACGCCGAGGACGGCGTCTCGACGGTCGGCATCACGGAGCACGCGGCGAACGCGCTCGGTGACGTCGTCTTCGTCCAGCTCCCCGAGGTCGGTGCCACCGTGTCCGCGGGCGAGACCTGCGGCGAACTGGAGTCGACCAAGTCGGTCTCCGACCTGTACTCCCCCGTCTCCGGCGAGGTCACCGAGGTCAACGAGGACGTCGTCAACGACCCGTCGCTGGTGAACTCCGCGCCCTTCGAGGGCGGCTGGCTGTTCAAGGTACGGGTGAGCGAGGAGCCGGGCGACCTGCTCTCCGCCGCCGAGTACACCGAATTCGCCGGCGCCTGAGGAGTCACGGACGCATGTCGCTTCTGAACACCCCCCTGCACGAGCTCGACCCCGACGTCGCCGCCGCCGTCGACGCCGAGCTGGGCCGCCAGCAGTCCACCCTCGAGATGATCGCCTCCGAGAACTTCGCCCCGGTCGCGGTCATGGAGGCGCAGGGCTCGGTCCTCACCAACAAGTACGCCGAGGGCTACCCCGGCCGCCGCTACTACGGCGGCTGCGAGCACGTCGACGTGATCGAGCAGATCGCCATCGACCGCGTCAAGGCGCTCTTCGGCGCCGAGCACGCCAACGTGCAGCCGCACTCGGGCGCCCAGGCCAACGCCGCCGCGATGTTCGCGCTTCTCAAGCCAGGCGACACGATCATGGGTCTGAACCTCGCCCACGGCGGGCACCTGACCCACGGCATGAAGATCAACTTCTCCGGCAAGCTCTACAACGTCGTCGCCTACCACGTCGGTGACGACGGCCGGGTCGACATGGCCGAGGTGGAGCGCCTCGCCCAGGAGAACAAGCCGAAGCTGATCGTGGCCGGCTGGTCGGCGTACCCGCGGCAGCTGGACTTCGCCGCGTTCCGCAAGGTCGCGGACGAGGTCGGCGCGTACCTGATGGTCGACATGGCGCACTTCGCCGGTCTGGTCGCGGCGGGCCTGCACCCGAACCCGGTCCCGCACGCGCACGTGGTGACGACCACGACGCACAAGACGCTGGGCGGTCCGCGCGGTGGGGTGATCCTCTCCACGGCCGAGCTGGCGAAGAAGATCAACTCTGCCGTCTTCCCCGGTCAGCAGGGTGGTCCGCTGGAGCACGTGGTCGCCGCCAAGGCCGTCGCCTTCAAGGTCGCCGCGAGCGAGGACTTCAAGGAGCGCCAGCGTCGTACGCTGGAAGGCGCCCGCATCCTCGCCGAGCGCCTGGTGAAGGACGACGCGAAGGCGGCGGGCGTGTCCGTCCTGACCGGCGGCACGGACGTCCACCTGGTCCTGGTCGACCTGCGCGACTCGGAGCTGGACGGGCAGCAGGCCGAGGACCGCCTCCACGAGGTCGGCATCACGGTCAACCGCAACGCCGTCCCGAACGACCCGCGTCCGCCGATGGTGACGTCCGGTCTGCGCATCGGTACGCCGGCCCTGGCGACCCGCGGCTTCACCGCCGAGGACTTCGCCGAGGTGGCGGACGTGATCGCCGAGGCGCTGAAGCCGTCCTACGACGCCGAGGCGCTGAAGGCCCGGGTCAAGGCCCTGGCCGACAAGCACCCGCTGTACCCGGGTCTGAACAAGTAAGCACACCGCTCGTCAGGGGACGCCGTGCCCGCCACAAGCAGGCACGGCGTTCTCCGACGAGCACCGCCCTCTGCACCACCCCCGTTGTGAGGAGTCCCCCCGTGGCCATCTCGGTCTTCGACCTGTTCTCGATCGGCATCGGCCCGTCCAGCTCCCACACGGTCGGCCCGATGCGCGCCGCCCGTATGTTCGCCCGCCGGCTGCGCAACGAGGAGCTGCTGGACTCCGTCGCCTCGGTCCGCGCCGAGCTGTACGGCTCCCTCGGCGCCACCGGCCACGGCCACGGCACGCCCAAGGCGGTGCTGCTCGGCCTGGAGGGCGACTCCCCGCGCACGGTGGACGTGGAGACGGCGGACGAACGCGTCGAGACGATCAGGACGTCGGGCCGCCTCCGCCTGCTCGGCGCGCACGAGATCGCCTTCTCCTACGACGACGACATGGTCCTGCACCGCCGCAAGGCGCTCCCGTACCACGCGAACGGCATGACGCTGTGGGCGTACGACGCCTCCGGCTCCCTGGTGCTCTCGAAGACGTACTACTCGGTCGGCGGCGGCTTCGTCGTCGACGAGGACGCGGTGGGCGCGGACCGTATCGTGCTCGACGACACGGTGCTGAAGTACCCCTTCCGCACCGGTGACGAGCTGCTGCGGCTGGCCCGGGAGACGGGCCTGTCCATCTCCGCGCTCATGCTGGAGAACGAGCGGGCCTGGCGCGACGAGGACGAGATCCGCGAGGGTCTGCTGGAGATCTGGCGGGTGATGCGGGCCTGCGTGGACCGCGGCATGTCCCGCGAGGGCATCCTGCCCGGCGGCCTGAAGGTCCGCCGCCGCGCCGCCACCACCGCGCGCAAGCTGCGCTCCGAGGGCGACCCGCAGGCCCTGGCCATGGAGTGGATCACCCTCTACGCCATGGCGGTGAACGAGGAGAACGCGGCCGGCGGCCGGGTCGTCACGGCCCCGACGAACGGCGCGGCGGGCATCATCCCGGCGGTCCTGCACTACTACATGAACTTCGTACCCGGCGCCGACGAGGACGGCGTCGTCCGCTTCCTCCTCGCGGCCGGCGCGATCGGCATGCTGTTCAAGGAGAACGCCTCCATCTCCGGCGCCGAGGTCGGCTGCCAGGGCGAGGTCGGCTCCGCCTGCTCGATGGCGGCCGGCGCGCTGGCCGAGGTGCTGGGCGGCACGCCGGAGCAGGTGGAGAACGCGGCCGAGATCGGCATGGAGCACAATCTCGGCCTGACCTGCGACCCGGTCGGCGGCCTCGTCCAGATCCCGTGCATCGAGCGCAACGGCATGGCCGCGGTCAAGGCGGTCACGGCGGCGCGGATGGCGATGCGGGGCGACGGGTCCCACAAGGTGTCGCTCGACAAGGTCATCAAGACGATGAAGGACACCGGCGCGGACATGTCGGTGAAGTACAAGGAGACGGCGCGGGGCGGGCTGGCGGTCAACATCATCGAGTGCTGAGGGCTCCCGGGGAGCGATCACGCGTCTCACATGGTGGCCACGACTTTCCGTCAGGCAAGACGCCTGAGATCGTTGCAGCGCACACACATGTCGCACGTGAAAGACCGAGCCATGCCCGCACCAGCCACCGGTTCAGCCCCGGCACCCGCCAATCCGCGGTCCCGGGTCCTCATCGCCAGCCTCATGGGCACGACGATCGAGTTCTACGACTTCTACATCTACGCGACCGCCGCCGTCCTCGTCTTCCCGAAGCTCTTCTTCCCGAGCAGCGACCCCACCACGGCGCTGCTGTCGTCCTTCGCGGTCTTCGGCGCCGCGATGGTCGCCCGGCCGGTCGGCGCCGTCTTCTTCGGGCACCTCGGTGACCGGCTCGGCCGAAAGAAGACGCTGGTGGTCTCGCTCCTCACCATGGGCATCGCCACGTTCCTGATCGGTGTGCTGCCCACCTACGCGCAGGCCGGCTGGGTCGCCACCGCCCTGCTCGTGCTGATGCGGCTGGCGCAGGGCTTCGCGCTCGGCGGCGAGTGGAGCGGGGCCGCGCTGGTCGCGACCGAGAACGCCCCCCGCGGCAAGCGCGCCCTGTACGGGACCTTCCCGCAGCTCGGCGCCCCGCTCGGCTTCATCATCGGCAACGGCCTGTTCCTGATCATCGGGGCGCTGCTGCCGTCCACGGCCGGCGCCGACCCCACCCAGCCCTCCGAAGCCTTCGCGAGCTGGGGCTGGCGCATCCCGTTCCTGTTCTCCGCGGTGATGGTCGCGATCGGCCTGTGGGTGCGCTCGCGGCTGGTGGAGTCGGCGGTGTTCGCCAAGACCCGGGAGGCCGGGAAGGTGCGGAAGCTGCCGCTGGCCACCGTGGTCCAGGGCCACTGGAAGCAGCTGGTCCTCGGCACGTTCATCATGCTGGCGACGTACGTGCTCTTCTACCTGATGACCACATTCTCGCTCAGCTACGGGCGCACCGCGAAGGACGCCGCCGTGCCCGGACTGGGGTACAGCTACACCACGTTCGTCCTCATGATGATCTTCGGCGTGCTCTTCTTCGCCGTGTTCACCCTGGTCTCCGGGCCGCTCGCCGACAGGTACGGACGCCGGGCCACCCTGGTCTGGATCACCGCCGCGATCGTCGTCTTCGGTCTGGTCTGGGTGCCGCTGATCGAGCTGGGCACGCTCGGCGTGGTGCTGTGGCTGGTGCTCGGCTTCACCCTGATGGGCATGACGTTCGGCCCGATGGGCGCGCTGCTGCCGGAGCTGTTCCCGACGAGCGTGCGCTACACCGGCTCCGGCATCTCGTACAACGTCAGCTCGATCCTCGGAGCGGCCGTCGCCCCGTTCATAGCGGTGGCGCTGTGGGAGGCCGGTGACGGCTCGCCGTGGCTGGTCGGCGTCTACCTCTCCGCGATGGCGGTGCTGACGCTGGTCGCGCTGCTCCTCGGCAAGGAGACCAAGGACGTCTCCCTGGACGAGGGCGAGGCCGCGCCGGCCGGCGAGGACGCCCCGGCGGCCGTGGTCACCACCTCCGCCCTCTGATCCGACCGGCGTTCACCACCGCCGTACGCCGAGCACCCACACGCCCGGCGTACCGCCGCCGCTCCCCGGGCATAACAACTACCCACACCCCCAGGGCACTTGCGCCCCACCGGCATCCGAGGGGAGTCGTCATGCTGCGCGGCATCGACGTCAGCGCGTACCAGTCATCCACCTACGACACGGACGGCCTCTCCTTCGTCTTCGTCAAGGCGACGGAGGGCCGTTCCTACATCAACCCCAAGCTCGCGGCCCAGACGGAGCGGGCCCGCGACGCCGGCCTCGTCGTCGGCTTCTACCACTTCCTGTGGCCGGGCAACCTCACGGCCCAGGCCGAGTACTTCGTCTCCAAGGCGCCCGACCGCGCCGGTGACATCCTCGCCGTCGACTGGGAGACGACGAGCGAGGGCACCCACGCGAGCAACTCCGAGAAGGACCGCTTCATCCGGAAGCTGAAGGAGCTGCGGCCGGACAACCGGGTCGTCCTCTACGCGAACAGGCACTTCTGGCTGAACGTGGACACCACGTCCTACGCGGGCGACGGCCTGTGGATCGCCGACTACGTGACGGCGGGCAAGCCCCGGATCAAGGCCACGTGGCGCTTCCACCAGTACACCGACGACCCGGTCGACACCAACGTGGCGGACTTCGGCAGCAAGGCCGCGCTCAAGGAGTGGGCCGAGGCCGCCTAGCGCACGCCTGGCCCCGGAAGCCGCCGGGCGTTGCGGGGACGCCTGGGCCAGGGCCCTGGTGACGTCCTCGACGCCCGCGCGCAGGCCGTACACCGGGGTGTCGGGCTGCTGGCCCGGGGCCCCGCGCAGGTGATCAGCCCCAACCGCGGGCGGGGACGGGCTATTCCGCCGGGCACGCGGAAGGGGCGCCCGCCGGGTGACCGGACGGGCGCCCCTTCCCACGGCGTCGTCACTTGTTGAGGTGCGCCCAGAACTCGTCGAACGACAGCAGCTTGTCGCCGTTGAGGTCGCGTCCGGCGATCACGGCCTCCGCCACCGACTCGGTGACGTTCCAGTCGCCGCCCTGGGCCAGCGCGGTCTTGAACTCGGCCGCGGTGATGAAGCCGTCACCGTCCGTGTCGATCCGCTCGAACTGCTTGCGTGCTTCCTCGATGTCCGCCACCGAAACCGCCCCTCATTCCGTGCACCGGTCGTGCTCTGCTCGTCCTACGGACGCTACTGACGCAGGTCAGACTAGCCGCCCGCCCGAGCCTCCAGCGCGGCGACCACCCATGCGGACTCCTCCCGGAGCGCGGGCAGCGGTCCCGCGCCCCGCCCGGTGGCCGGCACCTCGCGACAGCGGGCCGCCCGGTCACCGAAGGGGTCGCCCGCAGGCGGTCGAGCCGCGTCGTGCCGCGGTCGACAGCACCGCACGGGTCACCCGCGGCGAGCCGATCCGGGCGTCCAGGGCGCTCACGTGCGCCGCCGCGACCCGCGCCACCGTCGTCTCGCCGGCCAGGACGCGGCGTACGGAGTCCAGGCCGAGGCCCAGTTCGCGCAGGGTGCGGATCAGCTCCGGGCGGGTGACACCGGCGGCGTCCGGTGGTCGTGGGTCCGGTGCCGTCGTCGGTCGTGTCCGGGCGTCTGGGCCTTCCAGCGGGCGGAGACCCAAGGAGCGGTGTGGCGGAGAGCCTGCGGGACATTCTGGACGCGGCGGCGCGGGGCGTCCTCCCGGCGGCGGACGGCGGCACGACCGTCGTGCCGCAGCACGGTCCCCGGGACGCCGGGGTGATCACCTTCACGGCGCACTCGGTGGTCTTCACCGGCGAGGACGAGGGGTGGGTGCGCGGGACGCTGGCCCCGCCGGGCTGCGACGCGCTCGCCGCGAGCATGAACGCCCGCTTCCTGACGGCCCTCGGGGAGCGCACGGGGCGGACGACCGACACGATCGACGTGCTGCTGACCGGCGCTCCGCTGCCGGGCCGGCCGGGGGTCGCGCTGACGGAGGTCGCCGGCCCCGGGCATCCGCGGGTGGTGGCGGCCCGCCGGCGGCACGACGCGGTGCGGGTGTGGGCGGCGGACGGCGGGGTGCTCGTGCTGGGCCGCGGGGTGGCCGGGCGGCTGGAGGTCGCCGTGGAGGTGGCGGAGGGGGCTCGGCAGCGGGGCCCGGGGCGGCGGCTGGTGACGGCGGCGCGGCAGCTCGCCGGGGGCGAGCCGGTGTGGACCCAGATGGCGGCGGGGAACGCCCGCGGTCTGCGGGCGTTCCAGGCGGCGGGTTACCGGCCGGTGGGTTCGGAGGCGTTGTTCGTCCGGCCCCGAATCACCGTGGCCGGGGCCGGGGCCGGGGCCGGGGCCGGGGC
>NZ_JAGMUE010001037.1:0-845 GCF_019049165.1 Streptomyces sp. AC627_RSS907 | reverse complement strand
TCGGTGACGCACCCGATCCGCTGGGCCTTCCCCGACGAGCCGGGCCCGGAGGGGCTCTCGGTCGCGGCCTCCTACTTCGACCGCACGCCCTACGTCGAGCAGGACGCGGCCGGGCACGCCGTCTACGTCGAGCACCACCGGACGCTCGGCGACCGGGTCAGGGACGTGGTGAGCGGCGGCTTCCGGCTCGTAGACCTCGTCGAGCCCGAGTGGCCGCACTGGAACACGCAGGAGTGGGGCGGCTGGTCCCCGCTGCGCGGCCAGCTCATCCCGGGCACGGCGATCTTCGTGTGCGAGCGGGACTGATCGTTCCGCCCGCGCGCGTCGCGGCCGGGGGTTGTCGCCCGGGCTGACTGACTGGCTGGCTGAGCGGACCCTGGCTTGGGGCGGGCCCGGGCCCCCGTGGCGGGCGGACGGCCACGCCGTGGCGATGTCAGTGGTCGCTGCGAGGATAGGACGCGTGACGATCCGTACTGACGTGCTCGACCACCTGCCCGTCCGCAGCGCCGTGCCCGCGCTGTGGGACGCCCTCGAGGCGCGCGGGACCGCCGTGCTGTGCGCGCCGCCCGGTACGGGGAAGACGACGCTGGTCCCGCTCGCCCTGGCCGGGCTGCTGCGTCCCGGTGGTCCGGTGCGGCGGGTGGTGGTGGCCGAGCCGCGGCGGATCGCGGCCCGGGCGGCGGCGCGCCGGATGGCCTGGCTGTTGGGCGAGGAGGTCGGCGAGCGGGTCGGCTTCACGGTGCGTGGCGAGCGGCGGGTCGGGCGGCGGACCGTGGTCGAGGTGGTGACCACCGGCGTGCTTCTGCAAAGGCTGCAACGCGATCAGGAATTGGCCGGCGTGGCCG
>NZ_JAGMUE010001036.1:0-617 GCF_019049165.1 Streptomyces sp. AC627_RSS907 | reverse complement strand
ACATCCGCATGATCGGCATGTTCCCGCCCGGCGACGACGGCAAGGTCACGGCGCGCTCCACCTCGCCGTGGCGGAGCATGGTCGAGGACGCCAGGTCGGCCGCGTACGAGGAGCTCCAGCCGGGCGACGAGAAGCGGTTGTTCTACACGCGCAAGCCGTGGAAGCGCGTGATCGTCATGTTCGCCGGGCCGTTCATGAACCTGGTGCTCGCCGTGGTGATCTTCATCGGCGTGATGATGACCTTCGGCGTCAACACCCAGACCACCACCGTCGGCTCCGTCTCCGAGTGCGTGATCCCCGCCTCGGCCAACACGGACACGTGCCCGAAGGACGCCAAGGACTCCCCGGCCAAGGCGGCGGGGCTCGAGCCCGGCGACAAGATCGTGGCGTTCAACGGTCAGCCGACCCCGGACTGGCAGACGCTCCAGCGTGACATCCGCGACACCACGGGGCCCGCCACCATCACCGTGGAGCGGGACGGGGCGCACAAGACGCTGCAAGCCGACCTCATCAAGAACAAGGTCGCCAAGTCGGACGGTGACGGCGGCTACGTGAGAGACGAGTACGTCACCGCTGGCTTCCTCGGCTTCGCGCCCGCCACGGGCGTCGTCCAGCAG
>NZ_JAGMUE010001035.1:0-574 GCF_019049165.1 Streptomyces sp. AC627_RSS907 | reverse complement strand
GTCCGACGTCGCCCCTGTTCCAGTTTGCGGATCACATCGACGGAGACCCCAGCCCGTTCGGCTAGGCGCTCCTGCGTAAGACTGCGCCGAATCCGCAACCGGGCCAGCCGGTCGCCCATGCCCAACTCAAATGAAGTGCTCATGCGTTGCTCCCGTCGCAGGGCCCGGAATCCACGGTACGCCGACGCGCGCTCACGTCATCCGGGGTGAAGTGTGCCGCTCCCCCCATCTCGTACGGTGACAATCGCCCGCACCGGCAGGTTGGGCTGGCGGACTGCCATCGCGTAGCCCGCCGCCATCGAAGTGAGGAAGCGCCACATGGTCACGCTGGCTGTCACCGGACACATCGACCTGACCGACGCCACCACCGCCCTCGTCCGCGAGGCCCTGCGACATGCCATCACCCAGCATCGCGACGACGAGCTGACGGGCGTGTCCTGCATCGCGGCCGGAGCGGACTCGCTGTTCGCCGAAGCCGTGTTGGAGGCGGGCGGACGCCTGGTCGTCGTCATCCCGTCGCGGGACTACCGCGAAGCGAAGGTCAAGCCCGCCCACGCGGACACCTTCGACCGGT
>NZ_JAGMUE010001034.1:0-669 GCF_019049165.1 Streptomyces sp. AC627_RSS907 | reverse complement strand
GGGCCAACGCCTCGCCACAACGCGCCATCGACTCCGCGAACACCGGAGCCGAAGCCATCAACTCCCGCGCCATACCCACCCACTGGGCACCCTGGCCCGGGAAGACGAAGACGGGGCGGTCGGCGGCGGGGGTGACGGTGCCGCGAACGACGTGGGCGCCGTCGGGGCGGCCGGCGCCTTCGGCGTCGCGGGCGAGCTGGTCGAGGCCGGCGAGGAGTTCCGTACGGTCCGCTCCGACGACGACGGCGCGGTGTTCCAGGGCGGCCCGGCCGTCGACCAGGGTGCCCGCCACGTCCAGCGGGCGCAGCTCCGGGTGGCGCTCCAGGTGGTCGCGGAGCCGCGCCGCCTGGGCGGTCAGCGCCCGCTCCGTCTTGCCGGCCACCACCCACGGCAGCGCCTCGTGCTCCGTGCCCCGCGCGCCGGCGTCGTCGGCCGGCGCGGACTCGGCGCGCTCGGGGTCGGCGTGCGCGGCGGGTTCAGCGTGTTCAGTGTGTTCAGTGTCTGCCTGTTCCACGATCACGTGGGCGTTGGTGCCGCCCATGCCGAAGGCGGAGACGCCGGCGCGGCGCGGGCGGCCGGTCTCCGGCCACGGCCGGGCGGTGGACAGCAGCGACACGGCGCCCGCCGACCAGTCGACCTCGGGCGTCGGCTCGTCGGCGTGCAGCGTCG
>NZ_JAGMUE010001033.1:0-974 GCF_019049165.1 Streptomyces sp. AC627_RSS907 | reverse complement strand
ACATGAAGACGCCGCCGCTCAGCGAGCGGACCACGATCCTCGACGTCAAGGGCAACGAGATCGCGAAGATCTACTCCCGCGACCGGACCGTGGTGGACCTGGCGGACATCTCCCCGCATATGCAGAAGGCGATCGTCGCCATCGAGGACGCGCGCTTCTACGAGCACGGCGCGGTGGACCTCAAGGGCGTGCTGCGCGCACTGAACAAGAACGCGCAGTCCGGCGGCGTCTCCGAGGGCGCGTCCACGCTCACCCAGCAGTACGTGAAGAACGTCTTCATCGAAGAGGCCGGCAACGACTCGGGCAAGTTCGCCGCCGCCACCGAGCAGAGCATCGGCCGCAAGATCAAGGAACTGAAGTACGCGATCCAGGTCGAGAAGGAGCTGGGCAAGAAGCGCATCCTGCAGAACTACCTGAACATCACGTTCTTCGGGCAGCAGGCGTACGGCGTGGAGGCCGCCGCCCGGCGCTACTTCAGCAAGAGCGCCAAGGACCTCAACCTGGAGCAGTCGGCGCTGCTCGCCGGTCTCGTCCAGTCGCCGAGCCGGTACGACCCGGTCAACGATCCGCGCGAAGCGACCAAACGACGCAACATGGTGCTCAAGCGGATGGCCGACGTGAAGGACATCACGCCGCAGCAGGCCGAGGCCGCACGCAAGAAGCCGCTCGGCCTCAAGGTCAGCAAGCCCAAGAACGGCTGCATCACCGCCGTCCGCGGAGCCGGCTTCTTCTGCGACTACGTGCGCCAGTCCTTCCTCACCGACCCGATCTTCGGCAAGACGTCCAAGGAACGGGCCAAGCGCTGGAACCAGGGCGGCCTGACCATCCGTACGACGCTCGACCCGCAGGCACAGAACTCCGTGCAGAAGTCGATCACCGATCACGTCTACCAGACGGACTCGGTGGCCACCGCCGTCACGCTGGTCGAGCCGGGCTCGGGCCGGATCATCGGGATGGGGCAGTCGCGGCCGTAC
>NZ_JAGMUE010001032.1:0-658 GCF_019049165.1 Streptomyces sp. AC627_RSS907 | reverse complement strand
AACTCCCGACCGAGACCGCCCGCGTCCAGCATCGCTTCGAGGCTGCGCTCGGCGTCCTCGCGCATCGCCCGGGCCGCGGGCGAGGTGGCCAGGGGGTGGTCGATGCCCGGGTCCCGCAGGGGGTGGCTACGGGGTACGTCGCTGGGGATCGGCGGGTTGGGCCGGCCGGCGACGATGATCCGCAGCCCCGGCGGCGGGGTGCGGGGGAGCAGGGCGGCGATGCTGTGGCCGCTGCTGCCGGTGTGTACGCCGGTGTCCTCGTCGAGCCCGTCCACGACCAGCACGATCCGTCGCCCGGCCGCGCGCGCCTGCGCCGCCGCGCGCTCCAGTCCGTCCAGGAACGCGCCCTGGGTCGCGCACTCGACGTCGCCCTCCCGCAGGTACTCCCGCAGTTGCCCGCCGAGCGCGTCCAGGAAGGCCGTACGGTCCGCGCGGCCGGCCATCCGCGCGGTGATGAAGAAGGCCAGCACGTCCGCTCCGTCGGGCGGGTTCAGCACGAACTCCGCCATCAGCGCCGTCTTCCCCGTCCACGCGGGCGCCAGCCACCGCCAGTACCCGCCGGCCTCGTCCTCGGGCGCCGTCGCGAACGCGGCCATGGCGGCGAGTTCGTCCGCGCGGCCCTCGAACCGGGGCGCCCGCATCTCGCGCACTTCCAGGA
>NZ_JAGMUE010001031.1:0-693 GCF_019049165.1 Streptomyces sp. AC627_RSS907 | reverse complement strand
GGTCACCGCCGCCTACGACGCGATCCGGGACCGCGCCGGCGGCTGGGCCACCGACTGCCACGGCCACGGCACCGCCACCGCGTCGCTCGTCGCGGGCGCGCGCAGCGGAGTGGCGAAACAGGCCCGGATCGCGTCCGTGCGCGCGCTGGGCTGCGACGGCACGGGGCGCCTGGAGCACCTGGTCTCGGCCGTCGACTGGATCAGCGCGCACGCCCCCAAGCCCGCGCTGGCCAGCCTCGGCTTCTCCGGCGAACCCGGCTCCGTACTCGACCTCCAGCTCTACGAGATGGCGGACCAGGGCGTCGCCTACACCGCGCCCGCCGGCAACGGCGACGCGGACGGCCAGCCCATCGACGCCTGCGACGCGACGCCGGGCCGCCAGACCACCGCGCTCACGGTCTCCGCGACGGACCAGGCCGACCGCCGGATGGCCGCCGCCAACACCGGCTCCTGCGTGCACCTCTTCGCGCCGGGCGCCGGCATACCCGTCGCCAGCGGCCTCGGCGACCGGTACTACACCCGGCTCAGCGGCACCTCGGCCAGCGCGGCCCAGGTCGCCGGCGTCGCGGCCACCTACCTCCACGAGCACCCCGACACCTCGGCCACCGACCTCGACGCCGCGCTGGCCCGGGCGGCGACCCCGGACCGCGTCCAGGACCCGGGCGCCGACACCCGGAACCTGCTGGCCTACGT
>NZ_JAGMUE010001030.1:0-659 GCF_019049165.1 Streptomyces sp. AC627_RSS907 | reverse complement strand
GCGCTGGTGTGCCCCGCGCCCACCTCGTCCGAACTCGGCGAGACCACGTACACCGCCTACACCCCGCAAGCACCGGGCCAGGGCGGCGACGACAAGGGCGCGGCCGAGCTGCTCCCCGCGCACCACGCCGACGACGGAGGCGAGGACGACGGAGGCGAGGACGGCGACCGGGGCAAGGGCGACGCGCGCGGGGACGCGCTGACCGGCGACCCGGTGGTGCCGCTGGCCAAGCCCGGGACGCCGGTCTCCGAGGACACCTCGCGCTCCGACGCGCCCGCGCTGATCGGCGTCGCGGACGGCGCGCTCGCCCCGGGCTGGACCGTGCAGCAGACCACCGCCGTGACCGCGGGCGACGGGCGCGGCCTGCTCGGCGCCTCCTGCGTCGCCCCCGGCACCGACTTCTGGTTCCCCGGCGTGAGCACCGCGGGGGACCGGCAGGACTACGTCCACCTCACCAACCCCGACAGCACCCAGGCGGTGGTCGACCTGGAGCTGTACGGCGAGAACGGCCGGCTGGAGGCGCCCAGCGGCGAGTCGATCAACATCCCGCCGCACTCCACCAAACCCGTACTGCTCTCCACCCTGGTCAGCAAGCCGACCATCAACGTGACCCTGCACGCGGCGGTGCGCTCCGGTCGCATCGGCGCCAGCGTGCAGGC
>NZ_JAGMUE010001029.1:0-879 GCF_019049165.1 Streptomyces sp. AC627_RSS907 | reverse complement strand
CGTCACGGGCCTCGGCCTCGACGGGCGCACCGCGCGCGGCCGGCTCGCCGCCGCCGGCATCGAGCTCGACACCTGCGCGCTGCCCCGGCCCGGGCAGGCGGCCGGGTACGTGAAGGGCCTGCGGCTGGGCACCGCCGCGGTCACCACGCAGGGCATGGCGGAGGCCGAGATGGAGCGGGTCGGGGAGCTGATCGGGGCGGCCCTGCGGGAGGACGGGACGGTCCGCGCGGAGGTCGCGGAATTGGCCGGGAGCTTTCCCCCCTACCCGGCCGCGACCGAACCCCGGATCGGCGACGGGAACCACTGACGCCCGCCGTGCGTCTGTCTTGAAGTTCACAGAAGAAGGTCGGACGCGCATAGGGTGTGGGGCTGTGATGGCCAGCGAAACCTCTGGGGCAGCCCGTGCGTGAATACCTGCTGACGCTGTGTGTCACGGCTGCGGTCACCTATCTGCTCACCGGCCCGGTGCGGAAGTTCGCCATCGCGGCCGGGGCGATGCCCGAGATCCGCGCCCGGGACGTACACCGCGAACCCACCCCGCGACTTGGCGGGATCGCGATGTTCGGCGGGCTGTGCGCGGGGCTGCTCGTCGCCGCGCACCTGACCAACCTCAAGAGCGTCTACGAGATCTCCAACGAGCCGCGCGCGCTGCTCTCGGGCGCCGGGCTGATCTGGCTGCTGGGCGTGCTGGACGACAAGTGGGGCGTGGACGCGCTGGTCAAGCTGGGCGGCCAGATGATCGCCGCCGGCGTGATGGTCCTCCAGGGCCTGACCATCCTGTGGATCCCGGTGCCCGGCGTCGGCACGGTCTCGCTCACCCCCATGCAGGGCACGCTGCTGACGGTGGCGCTCGTGGTCATCACCATCAACGCCGTCAAC
>NZ_JAGMUE010000105.1:0-10621 GCF_019049165.1 Streptomyces sp. AC627_RSS907 | reverse complement strand
GCCCAGCGCCCCCACCCCGAAGCGCACCACCCCGAAACCGACCACCCCCGCGCCCAGGTCCAGGTCCACCGCCCCCACCCCGGACCAGCGCTTCGAGAACGGCCCGCTCGCCGTCGTCGACGTCGAGGACGGCCAGACCCTGGCGTACTGCGTCGGCGGCCTGATCCTGGACGTACCCGCCAAGTCCCTCCCCGCGCTGGTGGAATGGACCCTGTCCGAAGCCGGACTCGGCCAGACCCGCCTGCACCGCAACGGCCGCGACGCCGACCCCCTCCTCGTCCTCACCCCCGCCGCGCTGGAACGCTACGGCCTCCCCACCGCCCTGTCCGACGAGGAGCGGCGCGCCGGACGGCTCGCGGACGGCCACAAGGCGGTCAGACAACTCACCAAGGCCGACTGGAAACTGACCCGACGCGGGTTCGGACCGTGGGCGAGGATCTACCGCCCGGCCGAGGGAGCGAAGCGCAACTGCGTCCAGCTGTGCATCCCCGCCTGGAACGCCCTGGACGCCCGCGAGTGGGACAACAAGGCCGACCCCCGGCTGCCGACCATGCACCCGGCCGACCTCGCCCGCTACCTGGGCGCGTACGCCGAGCGGGTGATGACGCCCCGCGGTACCGCGGCGGTCACCGGCCTGGAGCTGATGACCGCGCTGCGCCCGCCGACCCGCGCGGAGAAGGACCCGGAGACCGGAGAGTTCACCCGGGCCTTCAACGACGACGCGCTCACCGCCGTGTACGACGTGGTGGAGTGCGAGGTCCCGGACGAACACCCCGTCCTCAAGGGGAAGTTCGCCCGGCACCACCTGCGTACCGCGGCCGAGATGCTGATGGAGGAGCCCTACGACTGGTGCCGTCCGCTCACCGACGAGGAGTGCATGCGGCGGTACCTGGTCGCGATCGACGTCAACATGTCGTTCGCCGCGGCCGCCAACGGGCTCACCGTCGGCCTGAACGGCCCGACCCACCTCACCGGCAACCCGGCCTTCGACCCGGCGCTGCCCGGCTCCTGGCTGGTCGACCTGAGCCACGTCGACCTGTCCCAGGTGCGTGTCGACGGGCGCACCGTCGACGGGAACCGGCTGCCCTCACCGTTCACGCCGAAGGGCGACCGCCCCACCGGCCCCGCCTGGTACGCCACCCCCACCGTCGCCTACGCGGTGGAGCTCGGCTTCGAGGTCGCGCCGATCGAGGCGTACGTCCGCACGCGGACCGGCCGCTACCTGGACGCCTGGTACAAGCGGCTGCGCGACGCGTACGTGGCCACGATGGCCGACCTCGGCGTCACCACCGGCATGGGCGGCAGCGAGTTCCTGGAGGCGATGGCCCGCTCCAAGCAGACCGACCCGACGATGGCGCTGCTGGTGGGCGCGGTCAAGGCGACCGCCAAGGGCGGCATCGGAAAGCTCAGGCAGCGCAACCGGGGCCAGGTGCCGTACTACGAGCCGTGGCCGGCCCTCGCCCGGGAGACGTGGCGCCCCGACATCCGGGCCGCCGTCCTGGCGAACCAGCGCATCGGAGTGCACCGCAAGCTGATGAAGACCGCCGCCGCGGCCGACCTGTACCCGACGGCGATCGGCACCGACGCCGTCGTCTACCCTTCACCGGGCCCGTCCCCGCTGGACATCCTGCCGCACACGCCCGACGGCAAGCCGGTACCGGGCACGTTCCGGCTCGGCGTCTCCCCGGGCATGGTCAAGCACCAGGGCACCCAGACGGTCCTGTGGGCCGAGGAGCTGTACGAGGAGCACGGCGGTGTGTTCAACATCGCCAACCTCATCAAGACCGACCCGGCCGCCGGGGAAGGGGAGTAACCGACGATGGTGGACCCGGTCGGGGACGGCCTGGACCGCTCCCTGGAGGGGGCGTTCACCCGCCCCATCCCCAAGAGCGCCCAGGCCCAGATGAAATACCTGGTCAAGCAGCTCAAAGGCACCAGAGCCGTCGCCCAGCTCCTCGGGGTGTCCCAGCGCACCGTGGAGCGCTACGTCAAGGGCCAGCTCAAACGCCCCCGCCCCGACCTGCGCGAACGCATGGAGCGCGAGGTCAGGAAGCGGTGGCAGCCGCACGTACGGGCGAGGGCCAAGCACAAGGCGTCCACCACCGACGGCCTGGTCCTCTCCACCCGGGCCCGCTTCGGCTTCACCGCCGCCCCCGGCACCACCGACGACGCCCGCGTCCGCGACATCACCCAGGCCCTCACCCCCCAGTGGGCGGACCGCCTCTTCACCGCCCGCGACGCCGGCGCCACCGAGCAACAGCTCCAGCGCATCGCGGCCGAAGGCCTCGCGGAGATGTACTTCCGCAACAACAACACCCGCGCCCACGGCCTCGGTGTGGAGTTCACCGGCATCGAGCGGATCGACATCGACCTGTAGCCCGTACTCAGGCACGCAGCCGCAGAAGGTACACCGCGGTCACCGCGACGGCACGCTCCCCGTCGTGCGACAGCTCCACGAGGGCACGTGACGCGACGGCCCCCGGGATGTCCGCCAGCGCCTGGGTCAGCCGTACCCGTGCGGGCGCTTCGGTACCGGCCCGGCCGAGCCGGTCGACGAGCCCGGTGGCGATCCGGTCCGCCAACCCGGGATCACCCGCCAGCACCCCCAACGCGTCGGCCGCGTCGGTGTCGTTCCTTCCCGCCACGACCATGTCGACGAGCACCGGAACCGCCTCCACCACCCCACGTGTCCCGAGCGCCAGCGCCGCACACCCGCGGACCACCACGTCGGGGTGCGTGAGGGCGTCCCGCAGCCGGGCGGCGGCCTCCTCACCGGGCATCTCGGCGAGGGCCTGCACGGCACGCTCCCGCACCGCGGCCACCGGTGAGCCGAGACCCTCCGCCAGCAGCGCCGTACCGCCCCCGCCCGATCGCGCCAGCGCCCATCGAAGGGCCCCGGCGACGTTCGGCACCGTCTCGCTCAACACCGCCTCGACCAGGGCCTCCACCGGCACCGGAACCTCGTCGACCGAGGAGGAGAGCGCCGCCCGCTGACGCGCGTCGGCGCTCTTCGACGCCAGCGCCTGAAGGAGCGCGACGACGTCGAGGACGTCCTCCCACCCGGCGGGCTCCGCGGCGTCGATCCGGCGAAGCCGCGTCAGCAACTCGGTCTCGGCCGCGATACGGTCGCGTGTCTGACGCACGAGGTCGCCGACGAGCGCCGAGGGCGTGAAGCCGGGATCGTCGAGCGCCCGCCCGACCTCACGCAGCGACAGCCCCAGCGACCGCAGGCTCTCCACATGGAAGATCCGCCGGATGTCCTCGCCGGAGTACTCCCGATAACCGGAGCCCGTACGCCCCGAAGGCCGCACCAGACCCAGCGACTCGTAATGCCGGAGCATGCGGGCACTCACCCCGGACCGTCGCGCCACCTCACCGATCAACACGCCCTATCGTCCCTCGTGACCGGACCCGCCGAGGGCCACGGCCCGCTTCGCCTCCTCGATCGCGAACCCGAACCCGATGTCCGGCTCGCGCAGCAACCGCTCCGTGGCCAGCGCGTGCGCACGCACGAGCCGGTCCGGATCCGCCGCCACAGCCCCCAGCACCGGCACGATCACGTCCCCCAGCGCGACCAGCGCCCGGCTCAGACTCAGCTGCGTCTCCCGCCCACCGCGCCCGAGCTGCGTCGCCAGCACCGCGGCCAGGCCGTGCTCCCCGCCTTCCGGTACGAGCGCGACCGCGGCCCGCCAGGCGCTGCGCGCCACCTCGTCGTCGGCGTCGCACAGGAGCTCCCGTGTGATCGCCGGCCACGCCCGCCGGTCCCCGATCTTTGACAGCGTGTGCAACGCCTGGCTCCGCGCCTGCGCACGCTCCGAGCGCAGTTCACGGAGCAGCTCGGGGAGCGTGACGGACACCGGGTGACGGGTGAGCGCCCAGGTCAGCATGTCGCGCACGAAGAACTCGGGCTCGACCGCACACCGCTCGACGAGCGTGCCGACGAAGCGCGGATCAGGCGTCGTACCCACCGCCAGAGCCGCCCGCAAACGCACGGACGCACGACCGTCCTCCAGCCCCTGGAGCGCTCGCATGGCAGTCATCGTGACCACCTCCTCTCGCAAGCAGTGAAGGCCTTGTCACCGTGTCAAGGTCAAACAGCCCACGCGTGACTGCCTGCCGGTGCACCACGCGACGGCAGCGCGGTCACCCTCGTTCGGCGCGGCGTTGACCCGACCGGGCTCCTGGGTGTGCGGGTAGTACCCGGGGACGACCAGATGGTCGGCGCCGAGGGTCCGGGCGACGAAATCGGCGCAGGCGACCAGCGGCTCCCCCCACCGTTTCCTCCTCGTTCGTGCGAGCACTGCTCAGCGTGTTCCTCAGCCGACGAAAGCCGAACGGAGCGCCTGCGCGAGTACCGCAGGGCCTCCCGAACGGCGGGTTCCTTGGGGTTCCTCCGGTCGCATAGAGAGTGCGCAGCCTCCGCGACGCGGTGACCTGCACAAACACCCATTTGATCGGCACCCTGGGATGCCTATATCGGCATCCTGAGATGCCCATACGTGTCGCCAGTGGTCATGTCGTCAGTGGTCATGTCGGGGAGGTCGGAGACAAGCTCAGGTCAGGGGTCGCGAGTGCCGAATCGGGGGCGGAGCGGACGGAGCCGTGCGCTGGTCAACACCACGACGGGTGAGGTCCACGAGCTGCTGGAACCGGAAGACGAGGACGCCCCCCGCCGGTCCTACGCCTTCGGCGGACGGCACGGGCAGTTCAGCTTCGAACGAATCCTCGCCATGCTCGCGGCTGATTCAGGAATCACCGGTAACGAGTTCCGGCTGTTCTTCTACTGCGGGATCATGACGTACAACGGCAAGGGTGGTGCCACAGCAGTGGAGGCCGCCGACTACCTCGGACTGACCCCACAAGCGACGAGGAGGATGGCGAAGAAGCTCGCCGAGCACAAGATGCTCCTGGTGGCCGACGTGATCGGCCGGACCATCAAGTACCGGGTGACTCCGCACATCGTCTCCAGCCTTCCCGGACGGGAACAGTCCGAAGAGGCAGCCGCCTACCACCTGCCGACCCTGCCGGGCCGTCCGGCGCAGCGACGAAGGGCCTGACCATGGCACGCACCAGCCCATACCCAGAGCTCGAAGCCCTGCAGGCACGCATCAGCGATCTGTCCCACCTCAAGCAGAACATGCTGATGACCTACGCGATCCTGGGCGGCCTGGACAACAGCGTCGAACGCACCGCGGCCGAGCTGGCCGGGCTGATCGGCGTACCCGCACCGCACTTCTCGCGGGCACGCCGCGAGCTGGAGGCGGCCGGCTACCTGGAGTGCACCCACACCATGGGACAGGTGAAGTTCTTCCGGCTCGGTGAAGCAGCCACCGCACGTCAAGTCGTCGTCCCCCTGCTGAACCGGCCGACCGGCTGAGCACTCCCCACATGGGGGCGGTGCGACTCCGGCGCGGGCGACCGCAGCCGTCATACGAACGACCTGCACGACACGCATGGCGGACCTTCGGGACTGTCCAGCCGAGGGCAGCGGTGGCCGAGCACCACAGCCAGACCGGCTTCGGGTCGTGATCGTCCGGCAGGCGCTCGACCTTCAGACGGATCAACGTGCCGTACAGGATGGGCAGTCGGGTCCGCGATCAGTTGTGCTCTTCGTCGATGGTGACGGCGACCCCGTCCTCGACCTGGACGGCGACAGCGACGCTGCCCTTCTTGGCCGCGGCTTCGAGGTCCTTCTCGGTGCAGGGTGTGACGGTCTGCGCGTCACCGCAGATCCAGCCGGCGCCGTTGATGACGGTGTCGGTGGTGGTGACGAACGCACGCTCGTTGCCGTCGCGGCTGAGGGAGTACTTGCCCGGGGCCATGTACCCGAGCGTGCCGGAGAAGAGGCCCGACCTCTCGCCCTCTCCCATACCGTTGCCGCCGCCGTTGCCGCTGTCGGTGTGGTCCTCGATGATGCTGACAGCCACTCCGTCCTTGACGTCGACCGTCGCTCCGAACCCCTTCTTGGCCGCGGCTTCGAGCTCCTCCTCGGTGCACGGTGTGGCGGCCTGGCCGTCCGCGTCACCGCAGATCTTGCCCGCGCCCTCGATGTCGGTGTCCTCGGAGGTGAAGAACGCCTGCTCCGTGCCGTTCGCGTCCGTGACGGTGTACTTGCCGGGGGCGAGGTAGGAGACCGTGCCGGCCCACTTGCCCGACACCATGCCGCTCTTCGAGCCCTTCTCGCCCGACGGGGACTCGCCGCCGGTACCGGTGCCGGTGCCGGTACCACTCCCGCCATCGCCGGACTTCCCCTTGGCGGCCGACTCCGAGGCCGTGGCCCCGGTCGACTTGCTGCCGTCCTCCGTGTCCTCTCCCTGACAGGCGGTCAGCAGCATCGTCGTGGCCACCAGGGCAGCGGCGGCGAGGACGGACTTGCGGCGGCGCGTGCGAAGCATGGTGGGACTCCCCCTGCTGGTGGTGATGTGGCCGGGCCGGACTGGTCATTCCGGCTGGTCTCTGCCTTGTCGATCACCATCCTGAACGGTGCGGCGCCCCCCTGGGAAGCGCGGTTACGGTGTCATGACACTCCTGTCGTGATCACGGGACGCTGCTCCTACGGATCCCGAGCCCATGCGGCACGGCCGCCTCTTTCTCGCCGGTGACACCGCGCACATCGTGCCGCCCACCGGCGCCAAGGGCCTCAACCTCGCCGTCGGCGACGTGATCACCTTCACGCGGGCCCTGTCACGCCGACTGGCACGTTCGCCGGTGCACCCCGCGACAGCACCTCAGACGTCGCTGTCGTCAGCCTCACCAGGACCGTCCACGACGAACGGTCCGAGACGGGGAGCTCGTCCGAGCTGCCCTCGGTCGGTGTCATGACCTACGTTTTGACCCGCCAGGGCGACGACTGGCGCATCGCCCTGGCCCAGACGACACCGGTCCGCTGAGCAGCCGCTGTGCCGACGAGAGCGCGCTTTCCGCAAAAGCCATGCCGTTCGAGAACCCGACCCGTCAGCGTTCTCCAACGACATGGCGACTCCGCAGGTCGAAAGCCCGTCGTCTGACGGATGCCTTGCGACAGGACAAGCCGGAACACGATGGTTCGAATCTGTCCACCGGGACTGGCACCGTCATCGGCTCGGCGGCCAGAGAGCCTCCGTCCAGCGGCTCCCGCCCAGGCCAAACCCTGCGGGGATGCAATCGCAGTGACTCCCGCTCCCAGCGACATTGATCTGGGGTGGGGCGCGTAACCGACTCCCGCTTCCATCGCGGAATGACATCCGTAGAGACCTGCACTGCCACCGCGGCGTTTACGCGTCCCGCGGAGTTCGGGCCGCCTCGCGAGTAGCGTCGGAGAGGCAGGTACCCCCGGTGGGTGCGCGGCCCGGGGCACCCTCACCGCTCTCGGGCCGCGCACCCACCGCGCGCGACGAACCTGCAAACCCGGGGGGTCGACATCCCAGGTGTGCGTCACGATCCTTGTGCCATGGTTTTCCGTTGGCTCCGTCGCCGCAGATCCTCGTCCGATCTCGCCCGGTTGTCGTCCGGCCCGAGACAGGAGGGACGCGGCGCCGGGGAGGCCGCGTGCACCGGGTGCGCCAGGACCGCTCGTGGGACAAAACCCGTGCCGACGTGCCCGGCCTGCGGGACGAAGGACCACGGACTCGTCGAGGGCGCTGTGGCCAGGTCTGTGCTGCGGGATGGGTCCTTTGCCACGCACTGCCGCGGATGCCGGCAGGTGACGTTCGTCTTCGAACCGGACACGGTCTGCTCGGACTGCCTCCGCCTACTGCCCGACCTCAACGAGCGGCTGCGGGAGCGGTTCGGCGTGCATGGGCCCGGGAGCAGCGAGGGACTGCCCTGCATCGGCTGCGGGTTCAAGCAACAGACCCCGGACATGGAGCAGGTCGTGGAGTGCCCGCACTGCGCCGAAGAACTGGGCTTCGCGCAGGACGACTTCCCCCGACAGGGGGCGTTCCTGTCGTGCCCGGGGTGCGGCCGAGCCGTTCGCATCCCACCCACGGTCTGGTGCCCCGACTGTGGCCTCAACTTCCGGAGCGAAGGCATCGCCGACCTGGTCAGGGAAGCCAACGCCTAAGAACGGCTAACACAATGAAGTGATCAGCTCAGGGGGCATGCACAGCGTTCTGCGCCGTCGGTCGGTAGGGTCCAGAGGTCAGCCGTTGAAGAAGATCTACGGCAGAGCAACCGGAGGTAGTCGGCGGCATGCATGGACGACCCAGTCGCCCCTCTCCTGGCTGTGTCACCTTCCGTGGAAGCCGTTGCGGGGTGACCCGTCGAGCCGGCGGGTACGTCCAGGCCGACGTCTGGCTCGCGCACGCCCTGGCCGCGCGCCTCGGGCACTACCGCGATCACGCCGCCCGCGAGGCCGCCGCCGGCCTTCTCACCCAGCCGGTCCGCGCGCACGCCGCGCTGCTCACCGAACTCGCCCGCCTAACCCCGAGCAGCGAGGGATGCAGCATAGCCACCGGGACCGCCGCCGTTTGTTCTGCTGTTCCAGAACAAGCCGGTTCACCTAGTGCTACTGCCAGTACGAGCCGGCCGACGGCTTTGGGGCCGCAGCCCGGCGTTAGGAGGTGTATGCAGCCTGGGCGCATACATCTTCCAGTGCAACGAGAAGGGGCTCCGCACCAAGGGTGCGGAGCCTTCGCTCGTGGAGGGGGAGTCAGCCGGCGAGCCGGAGGGCGGGGCGCGTCTCGGGGGCCGGGGCGTCCTCGCCGCCGTCGGGGTCGGGGTTGGGGTCGAAGCCGGTGTCGGTGCGCGCGTCGCTCGCCCGCGGGGGGCGGATCTCCCCCGTGGGGAAGTTCAGCGGCCACACGAAGGTGTCGGGGTCGCTGAGGTGGTTGAGCATGTGGGGGAGCGACTCGTACGCGGCGAAGAGCGGGTGGATGAGCACGCTGCCCTGGCGGTGCCGGCCGTCGAGGAGGCCCTTGTCCTTGAGTTGGCCGATCGCGCGGGAGACCGCGGCCTGGCTGATGTCGAGGCGCTTGGCGACGTCGGCCTGCCGGATCTTGACGAGGCCGCAGGGCTCCTGCCGGGCCTGGAGGATGTCGAAGACGTCGCGCGCCGTGGGGTTCAGCCGGGCGTTCGGCAGGACCTCGAAGGCGTCCGGGTTGCGGAAGCCGGGGATGGGGCTGTCGCTCATCGCTCTGCCTTCCTCACGTTCGGGATGACGATCTCGCGGGCCGTCAGGACCTTCGGGCCCAGCTTGTTGACCAGGTCGCGCTGCTTGTCACTGCCCCAACGGTAGGCGTAGAGGGGGTGCAGCCGGTACATGCCCCTGCTCTCCTTCCAGGCGAAGTTCTGCCGGGAGAGCTCGCCGATGGAGCGGGAGACCTTCGACTGCGAGCAGCCGAACTTCTCCGCCAGGCCGCGCTGGGTCATTTTCACCATGGCCTGGTCGTCGTGGTGGACCGACATGTGGTCCAGCACGTTCCTCGCCATGGCGGAGAAGCCGAACTTCCACAGCTGGTCCTGGATCCGCTGGGACATGCTCAGGTGGATCCGGCCATAGAAGGCGTAGGGCTTCGGGTCGCCCTTGGTGGAGAAGGTGCCGCCCTTCCTTGCCAGCTCCTCCAGCCTCTTGAGCAGGTCCTTCGCTGACTCTAGACCGTCGAAGTCGTCGGGCTTCTGCGGCACCGTTGCCGGGCGTACGGCCCTGGCGCCGGCGGTTGCGCTACGCCTCTGGGACTGGGCCACTGGCCCTCCTTACGAAGATCATCGAGGCGCATAACATACCAGTGGTGACATGTTATTCAGGGAACGATGCATCAAGGCGGCGTGTCCCTTGCCTCGACCCCTTGATGCAGCTATGTGCATACAACTCAGACCCCGGTGGCGCGTTGTATGCGGCCAGGGTGCATACAACTTCCGCGTTTCCGCAGGTCAGAGCGTTGCGCCTTCTATAATCTTTAAGAGCGACCACGCTGCGGCAGCAACTCGCCCCCCGTCAGCGACGTCACCGATACCTTGCTCGCGGCCACGGCAGGAACGGGCATCTCGGCGTCGACAACCACTGTGCTGCGGGAGGCCCAGCGGCTCTTGGCTGAGCTCGCTTCGCGTACGGCGCCACGCCCTCGTGCGGGTCGTGGACAGCGTCAGTGGCTCTGAGTCTCGGGTGGTGGCGGCCGTCACGATCAAAGCCAGGAAGCGTGGCTGACGCCGGTGGCGGTTCCGCCGCCCGGCCCTGGGGGCCGTTCGGCTCCGGTACCTTCGCACGCCGAAATTCTGGCTTTCCGATATCTGAGGTACCGTTCTGTAGCTCGGGCCCGAGACTTCCCGATTCGGCATTCCTTGCGTGAGTTGGTGGGCCGAAATTCCGACGTTGACCCTCTTCTAAAATCCGCGCCCCGCCCGGATCGGTTGGGGGGTGTCCTGTCAGGGGTCAGCGGATCTGTGCAGTTGGTGTGTTTCCTGGTCTGTGGTTGCGCTGGTTGGTTGAGCGGTGTGCAGATGCGGTGGTCCTCGATACTGGGTGTCGCTGGTCGGTGAATGTGAGCAGTCGTTATGCTTCTGGCCTGGGGTTGCGCAGTTTGACTGAGTGGCTGGTGGCTGTGTGGGCTCACTGGATCTGTGTAGTGTTCGGGTACGCCAGCCGTCTGACCTGTGGTGTCTTGAGTCCGGTGCCTGGTTGCGCAGGTTGGTTGAGCACTGTGCA
>NZ_JAGMUE010001028.1:0-782 GCF_019049165.1 Streptomyces sp. AC627_RSS907 | reverse complement strand
GTCCTGGAACAGTCGCCGCATGTCCCCCAGATGGGAGACGGGCACCCCGACCCGGCCGACCTCGCCGCGGGCCAGGACGTGGTCGGGGTCGTAACCGGTCTGCGTCGGCAGGTCGAACGCGACCGACAGGCCGGTCTGGCCCTTGGCGAGATTGCGCCGGTACAGGGCGTTGGACGCCTCGGCGGTGGAGTGTCCGGCGTACGTCCGCATCAGCCACGGACGGTCCTTGTGACGCTCAGTCATGTGTGTGGTACCTCAGTGTCCGTCCGTCCGTTCGCTTATGCGTCGCGGAAGCGGTTGATCGCGTCGATGTGCTGGGCGCGCAGTTCCTCGTTGCGGACGCCGAGGCCCTCCTCGGGGGCGAGGGCGAGGACGCCGACCTTGCCCTGGTGGAGGTTGCGGTGCACGTCGTAGGCGGCCTGGCCGGTCTCGTCCAGGCGGTAGGTCTTGGACAGCGTGGGGTGGATCTTGCCCTTGGCGATCAGCCGGTTCGCCTCCCACGCCTCGCGGTAGTTGGCGAAGTGCGAGCCGACGATCTTCTTCAGCGACATCCACAGGTACCGGTTGTCGTACTCGTGCGTGTAGCCGGACGTCGAGGCGCAGGTGACGATGGTGCCGCCCTTGCGGGTGACGTAGACGGAGGCGCCGAACGTCTCGCGCCCCGGGTGCTCGAAGACGATGTCCACGTCCTCGCCGTCGGTCAGCTCGCGGATGCGCTTGCCGAACCGCTTCCACTCGCGCGGGTCCTGGGCGTGCTCGTCCTTCCAGAACCGGTAGCCTTC
>NZ_JAGMUE010001027.1:0-744 GCF_019049165.1 Streptomyces sp. AC627_RSS907 | reverse complement strand
CGTGAGGGCTGTGCGAGGTGGCGGGGCGCGGGATGGCGCGCCGCCGGGTGGGGCTAGACCTGCGGGGCCGGGTAGGTCGGGTACTCCACCCCGGAGACGTGCTGGACGATCCGGATGACCTGGCACGAGTAGCCGAACTCGTTGTCGTACCAGAGGTAGAGGATGGCGTCGTCACCCTCGACCTTGGTGGCGCCGGCGTCGACGATCGAGGCGTGGCGCGAGCCGATGAAGTCACTGGAGACCGCGTCGGGGGCGCTGATGAAGTCGATCTGACGCTTGAGCGGCGAGGTCAGCGACACGTTGCGCAGGTAGTCCAGGACCTCCTCGCGGGTGGTCTCGCGCGCCAGTCGCAGGCTCAGGATCGCGATCGACACGTCCGGCACCGGGACGCGGATCGAGCTGCCGGTGATCCGCGCGTTGAGGTCGGGCAGCGCCTTGGCGACGGCCGAGGCGGCGCCGGTCTCGGTGATGACCATGTTGAGCGCGGCAGAGCGACCACGTCGGTCGGACTTGTGGTAGTTGTCCAGCAGGTTCTGGTCGTTGGTGAACGAGTGGACGGTCTCCACGTGGCCGCGCAGCACGCCGTACTCGTCCGCCATCGCCTTCAGCGGCGGGACGATCGCGTTGGTGGTGCACGACGCGCAGGACAGGATGCGCTCGTCCGGCTTGACCGTGTCGTGGTTGACGCCGTGCACGATGTTGGGGACGTCGCCCTTGCCCGGCGCGGTCAGCACGACCTTGGCG
>NZ_JAGMUE010001026.1:0-595 GCF_019049165.1 Streptomyces sp. AC627_RSS907 | reverse complement strand
GGGCCGAGTCCGGCGCGGCCGTACGGGTGGCGCTGACCGACGGGGCCACCCGCCGACTGGAGCGTCTGGCCAGGGACGCCGGGGTGACGGCGGGCACCGTGGTGCAGGCCGCCTGGGCGCTGCTGCTGGCCCGCCTCACAGGCCGCGACGAGGTCGTCTTCGGCACCACGGTCTCCGGGCGACCGCCGGAGCTGCCCGGCGTGGAGGCGATGAACGGCCTGTTCATCACCACCCTGCCCACCCGGTTGGCCGTCCCCCGCGAGGGCACCCTGACGGACTGGCTGCGCCGGGTACAAGAGGCGCAGAGCGAGGACCGGCGGTTCGACTTCCTCCCGCTGCCCCGGCTGCGCGCGCTGACCGGGCTCCCGGAGCGGGCCGCGCTGTTCGACAGCATCGTCGTGTTCGAGAACTACCCGGTGGACGACGCCCTGGCCGCCGCGCACGGGCTGCGGCTGAGCGGGCTTGAGGGCATCGAGACCACCAACTACCCGCTGAGCCTGGTGGCCTATCCCGGCGCCCGGCTCGCACTGCGCGTGGGCTACGACGCGCGGTTGTTCGACGCCGGCACCGCCGAGCGGATCGGCGAGTACCTGAC
>NZ_JAGMUE010001025.1:0-558 GCF_019049165.1 Streptomyces sp. AC627_RSS907 | reverse complement strand
GCCCTGCACCGCGCCGACCAGGGCGACCTCAGCCCGGAGCAGGAAGAGCAGGTGGGCCGCACGCTGCTGGCGCTGGAGGAGCGGATGACCGAACTGTGCGAGCGCTACGGGCTGACCATGGCCGACCTCAACCTCGACCTGGGCCCGCTCGGCTCCCTGCTCCCCCAGAATTGACCGCACCGGCACTGGCCGTCCCAGGGCCCGTCCGGCGCTGACCCGGACGGCTGGCCGCCCCGGGGCCGAGCACGCGCCCCGCCCCCGATTCGGCCCGCGCCCGATGTCCCCGCGGGCGCGGGCCCTGCCATGTCACGCGCCGGGTGGTCGGCGCCGGCTCACACGGGCAGCGCCGCCACGGTCTCCCGCAGGCCGGCCAGCGCGTGGCGCAGCAGCGGGTGGTGCTCGGTGCCCGCGCGTACCGCCGTGAACACCTTGCGGATCGGGCCCCGACCGCGTACGGGGCGTACCACGGCGCCTTCGGCAATCGCCCCCGGCAGCGCGGAGCGGGGTACGAGCGCGACGCCCGCGCCGACGGCGACCAGCGCGCACACGGCCCGGAAG
>NZ_JAGMUE010001024.1:0-545 GCF_019049165.1 Streptomyces sp. AC627_RSS907 | reverse complement strand
GGTCAAGCTCGTGGCCCGGTTCTACGACCCGTCGGCGGGCCGGGTGACCGTGGACGGCGTGGACCTGCGCCAACTGGACCTGGCCGGGTACCGGCACCGGCTCGGCGTGGTGCCGCAGGAGTCGTACCTCTTCCCCGGGACGGTGCGCGACGCCATCGCCTACGGCCGCCCCACCGCGTCCGACGCCGAGGTGGAGGCCGCGGCCCGGGCGGTCGGCGCGCACGACATGATCGCCCTCCTCGACGGCGGCTACCTGCACGAGGTCACCGAGCGCGGGCGCAACCTCTCCGCGGGGCAGCGCCAGTTGATCGCGCTGGCCCGGGCCGAACTCGTCGACCCCGACGTGCTGCTCCTGGACGAGGCGACGGCCGCGCTCGACCTGGCCACCGAGGCGCTGGTCAACCAGGCCACCGACCGGCTCGTCGGGCAGCGCACCACGCTGGTGGTGGCCCACCGGCTGACGACGGCCGCGCGCGCCGACCGGGTGGTCGTGCTGCATGACGGCCGGGTGGTCGAGGACGGCACCCACGAGGAGCTGCTGGCCC
>NZ_JAGMUE010001023.1:0-593 GCF_019049165.1 Streptomyces sp. AC627_RSS907 | reverse complement strand
GACCCGGGTCGATCCGACGGCGCCGCCGCGTCAGGTGCTGCTCACCGGCGCCACCGGCTTCGTCGGCGCCCACCTGCTGGCCGAGTTGCTGACCAGCACGGACGCCGAGGTCGTCTGCCTGGTACGGGCGGCCGACCGGGAGCAGGCCACCGCCCGGCTGCGGCAGGCG
This sequence comes from Streptomyces sp. AC627_RSS907, assembly GCF_019049165.1. NCBI lineage: Bacteria > Bacillati > Actinomycetota > Actinomycetes > Kitasatosporales > Streptomycetaceae > Streptomyces > Streptomyces sp. AC627_RSS907. The sequence goes on along the minus strand of NZ_JAGMUE010001023.1, from coordinate 424 downwards.
CTGGACGAGCAGCAACTCGCCGTCGGCGAGGCCGCCCGGCGCATCGTCGCCGAGCCGGCCGACCTGGGCCGCCCGCACCTGGGCCTGGCCCCGGAACGGCTGGCCGAACTCGCCGCGAGCTGCGACGCGATCTTCCACAACGCCGCGACCGTCAGCATCATGCGCGAGTACTCCAGCCTGCGCGGCGCCAACACGGAGTCCACCCGGGAGCTGCTGCGCCTGGCGGCCGACCGGAGCATCCCGTTCCACCTGGTCTCCACGCTCTCCACGGCCCCGCCGTACAGCCGCAGCCCCGAGGTGCCCGAGGCGTTCCTGCCGCCGCACCCCGGCCTCATCTACGGCTACCAGCAGAGCAAGTGGGCCTCCGAACGACTCCTGGAGCAGGCGGCGGAGCGTGGCCTTCCGGTCACCCTGCACCGGCTCG
>NZ_JAGMUE010001022.1:0-575 GCF_019049165.1 Streptomyces sp. AC627_RSS907 | reverse complement strand
TCGCGCTCCGGCGCACGGTCCTCGCCGTGTACGACCGGGAACGGCCCAGCGACCCGCGCCGTACCCGCGTCGCCATCGTCCGCCGCACCACCCGGGACCTGGTGTGACGGGCCTGCCGTACGGCGTGCGCCGCCGGCTGGCCCCGTACCTGCTGCTCTGCGTCGCCGTGACGGGCGCGGTCTTCGCCGCCCTCGCCTGCGGCGCCCTCTTCGGGCCGCGCTGGCTGCTGCTGACCGGCCTGTTCACCGGATCCCTGACGCTGGCGGTCCTCGGCGTCATCGGCGAGCGCGACACCGGCAGGGGCGCGGCCTGGCCGCTGCGCCCCGACGGGTCGCGCGCGTACGCCCCCGCCCTCGTCCACGGGGTGCGCGCGGTCGACAGGGCCACCGGCCGGCCGGCCGCCGACCGGAACGCGCTGAGCAGCGTCTTCGCGTTCGACCTGACCGTGGTGCCCGAGGACCGCGACCCGTACCGGATACGCGTCCGCCACCCGCTCGACGTGCAGGACCTGCTCCACCGCGACCGGGCCGTGGTCCAGTACGACCCGCGCCAACCCTGGCGCGTCATCCTCCCGC
>NZ_JAGMUE010001021.1:0-741 GCF_019049165.1 Streptomyces sp. AC627_RSS907 | reverse complement strand
GCACAGCAAGAAGATGGACGCCCAGCGGCGCGCGCCCCGGATCGTCGCGGGAGAGCGCAAGCGCTCCGCGCAGGAGTCGGCGGACAAGCTCCGGGGCGTGCACGAGGAGCGGCTCAGCGAGGCGCGCGAGCGGCGCGAGGAGGCGGCGGACGCGCTCCGTAACGACGCCGAGATCCGGGTCAGCCTGCCGCACACCGCCGTGCCGGCCGGCCGCACGGTCCTGAGCCTGCGCGCGCTGCGGCCCCGGTACGGCCGGCTGCGCGAGGGTGACCTGCACGTGCACGGGCCCGAGCGGATCGCGCTCGTCGGGCGCAACGGCGCCGGCAAGACGACCCTGCTCCGTACCATCGCCGGGACACTGCCGGCGCTGTCAGGCGAGGCCACGGCGCACGTGCCGCTGCGCTTCCTGCCCCAGCGGCTCGACGTGCTGGACGAGGAGTTGAGCATCGCGGAGAACGTGGCCCGGATGGCCCCGGGCGTCAGCGACCAGGAGATCCGCTCGCAGCTCGCGCGGTTCCTGTTCAGGGGCGCGCGTGCCGCGCAGCCGGCCGGGACCCTGTCGGGCGGGGAACGCTTCCGGGCCGCGCTGGCCGCGACGATGCTCGCCGCGCCGGCCCCGCAGTTGCTGATGCTGGACGAGCCGACCAACAACCTCGACCTGGCCAGCGTGCGCCACCTGAGCGGCGCCCTTGACTCCTTCCAGGGCGCCCTGCTGATCGCCAGCCACGACCTGGCCTTCCT
>NZ_JAGMUE010001020.1:0-574 GCF_019049165.1 Streptomyces sp. AC627_RSS907 | reverse complement strand
ACCGAGGAGCGTGCATGGAAGCCGAAGCAGCCCTTCCGGCGTCACAAGCGGCCTTTCCGGCGTCGATCGAGCAGTACGCGGCCAAGGCGGGTCACGGCCCGGTCGTGGTGCGCGTGGCCCTGGCCAGCCACCTCCGGCAACGCCGCCTGGCCGCCGGCGTGTCCATGGAGCAGGCGGCCGCGCACCTCAAGGTCACGACGTCGAAGATCAGCCGCCTGGAGAACGGGCGGCGACCGTGCCAGGCATGGGACGTGGTGCGCCTCCTCCAGCTCTACGGGGCGCCGCAGGCCCACATCGACCAACTCGTCAAGCTCGTCGGCGTCTCCACCGAACCGGGCTGGTGGAGCTCGTTCGGGATTCCCAAGTGGTTCGAGCTGCTGGTGGGGTTGGAGGCCGCGGCGGAGCGCATTCGCATCTACGAGACGATGCTGGTGCCGGGCCTGTTGCAGACCGACCACTACGCGTGGCACATATCCCACGGTGACCAGGACGACGAGGAGGCCCGGCAGCGTCTGGAGGTGCGGCTGCAACGCCAGCGCAACGTTCTCGACGGCGGCGGACAGGAGTTGTGGGT
>NZ_JAGMUE010001019.1:0-667 GCF_019049165.1 Streptomyces sp. AC627_RSS907 | reverse complement strand
GCGGTGTACTCATCAGCGGGTCCCCCCAAGCGGCAGGGTGGCCAGCACGCCGGGCACCTGCTCACGGTCCAGTCGAACCAGGCCGGCCCTGGCCTCGCGCGCCGTACGCTCCAACGCGCGCCGGGCGCCGACCAGTTCGTCGTCGCTACGCCCCGTGATCCGTACGTGCCCACTGAGGACGACCTCCTGGCTGCCGCCCCGCGCGAGGGTCAGGCTGAACGTCGTCGCCAGCACCGGCACGGCCGTCAACAGCGACACCAGGCGAGCCAGCGGCGTCGCGCTGGCACCCAACTGGGGCCACCGGCCGACCCAGTACGTGGTGTGTCGGCGGTCGTCACAGCGCCAGGTACGGGAGGTCTCCACGGTGCGCCGCGCCGGCCCGCCCGACGAGCCGCCGGACGCGGCGGCGATCGGGTTGGCGCACGCGGCGGCGGCCACGGCGGCGGTCAGCTCCGCCTCGGAGAGCACCTCCGCCTGGAAGCCGGCGCCTATCAGGCGGCTGGCCAACTGGTCGGCGGCGCGCAACAGGCTCCGCTGCGCCCCGCCCAGCCCACCGCCCCTGGCGGCGACCGCCTCCGGGCACAGCTCCGGGTCGAGCTTCAGCGCGACCCAGGTCACGCGCAGCGCGGGCGCGCCCGACTGTGCCTGCAAGGGGCCGTAGTTGCGC
>NZ_JAGMUE010000104.1:0-26583 GCF_019049165.1 Streptomyces sp. AC627_RSS907 | reverse complement strand
CATCAGGATCGAGGCCAACTCCATCCAGGCCCTCACCGAGATCGTCCAGCGCACCGGCCTGGCCACCGTCCTGCCCGACGCCATCACCCATGACCACCCCCATCTGGCCCCCGTCCCCCTCGACCCGCCCCTGCCCACCCGCACCGTCACCCTCCTGCACCGCGAGGGCGCCTACCGCGGCGCCGCCGCCCGCGCCTTCACCCGGCTCACCCACGACCTCGTCCGCACCCGCGGCTACGCACCCGCTCCATAGCCCGCCGGACCAGCCGGTGAAACGCGCATCCGCCCCTGTCGGGAGGCACGGCCCGGGCAAACGGCAGGCCGGCTCCTCCACGAACCGTCCGTACGCCTCGGGCTTCATCCTCTCGTTCGCCCGCCTCAACTCCACGTTGTCGCATCGGAGTTGCGCCCGGCAGGTGTCGGAGGTCCGGAAGGTCGCGGACAAGCGGCTGCTGTCGCAGATCCCGCCGAACCGGATGGCCGCGCCGGCACGGTACGCGCTGGGGTCGAAGGCGGCGCTTTCGGAGCGGGCGGCGGAGCCGAAGCGTACGGCGATGCTGACCGCGGTGATGCGGCACCTGGAGGCGAAGGCGATCAGCGAGACCCTGGACCTGTTCCAGGTCCTGGTGGCCCCCGGCTGTTGCACACGGCGAAGCGGAAGTCGGAGAAGGAGCGGCTGTCGGCGCTGCCGCAGTTGGAGAGCGCGTCGCGGGTGCTCGCGCGGGCGGCGAAGGTGCTGTTCGAGGAGCTGGAACTGGTCAAGGACCACGGCGCGGACCTGGACGTGGCCGCGCTGTGGGCGACAGTGGAGGAAGTCGCGCCGCGCGCCGCCGTGATGAACGCGGCGACCACGGTGGTGTCGCTGGTGCCCGAGGACGAGAATGCGGCCGAGATCGCCTGCGGGCCGCGCTCGCGACCCGGTACGCCACGGTGGGCCAGCGGTTCTGGCGGGCCCATGATGCCCGGCGTCGAGACCGGCCACTACGGCGCGGTGGAGGACCTGGCCCGTAACCGGGTCGATCTGAACAAGGTGATCACGCACTGGCCGGACACGCTGAAGGTCGCCGGTTCCCTGGTCACCAACCAGGTCCGCGCCTACGACCTGCTGCGCATGTTCGGACGTGACGGGCGCCGAAGAAGCGCGCCGGCCGGACCGGCGTTCTGCGCGAGGCGGCCAAGAAGGCCGACCGGCGTCTGAAGGGACTGCGCACCAACGGCGACGTCACCCCTCGGGGTTCAGGTCTCCGGTGATGTCCACCCCGTCTTCGAGTACATCGAGCCCAAGTCCGACGCGCTGCCCGACTGGCTCGACCTGGACGTCCCCGACGACCGGTTCATCGCCTCGACCCTGCTCCTGCAGTCCCAGCACCCCGGATCCGCGTGGTACGTCGCCACCAGCGACATCAACCTCCAGACCAAACTGCACGCCGTCGCACTGCCGTTCATCGAGCCCCGACCCCGTGGAACGACGACAACGCCCCAGTCCCGGCTGGCTTCATTCACTTCTCATGGTTCTGGCTCCGGTCCACTTCTGTGGAGGCTCACAGACAGTGATGTCAGTGGTGTGTGGTGGGGTGGCCGGACTGCGCCGTTGAACTTCTGGGAGCCCTTCGTGACGTCCTCGTACCCATCCCTGACTCACGCCTTGGCCGAGGCTTTGGTCGATGTCCTGTGGTTCATCGACGGCAGCGCAGACGAGCAGATGGATCCGGACGATGCGGTCAAGGTCCTGGAGGGCGTCGCCCACGTGGTCAGCACGCTGTCGAATGATCAGCAACACGAGTTGATCGCCCTGCTCGGGGAGATGGCAGCCGCCGAGACCAACCCAACTCGCCGCAAGTTCCTGGAAGAGTTCCCGGATGGCTTCGGGCTCATCAACGATGCGTTCTGAACGATTCAGCTTGCAGTACGAGACAGGCACCAAACCGCGTCGCGGCGGTTGATCCTCCACCCAGACTCAGTAGCATGAACCCGCCGTGCTGTCTGGCGCCACCACCCGGAAGAATCCCGGTCGTGAACAAGGTCTGAGGCAGTGGGCCACGCCACCGGCGGTATCGAGATCGGCTCTTGCTCAGTGGCTCGTGTTCGGTTGCCCTGACCCAGCTCTGGTTCAGTGGCCCCGGTTCGTCCTGGCGCGTCCGGGGGATCCGGGTTGGGAGACGGTGATGGACGAGGGTGGGTCGGGCAGAGTCTGCTGGATCCTGGCGATCTGGTCGAGGAGTTGTTCGTTGAGCTGGTCGCGGGCGTGCTCGGCGCGGGCCACGGCGAGGGAGGCTTCCAGGGCGCGCTCCCGGGAGACGCCCTGGGCGACGCTGCCGAGCAGGTCGCGGCGGAGGAGCTGGGTGGCTTCCTCCAGGCGGTCGAACGCGTGGGCAGCGGCCTGCTGGGTCGCGGGCGAGTGCTGGGCGAAGAGGGGGTGGAGGTAGTGGGCGTCGATGGCCGGGACGCCGACCGCCTTGATCTCCGCGTCGAACGTGTCCAGAGCGGGGGCCCGGCCCGCCGCGAGGTCCTGTTCGGCGCGTTTGAGGACGTCGATCCAGTGCCGTCCGGTGACCCGCAGGCTCGTCAGTCGCGCGATCTCGGTGTCGACGGCCTGCCGAGTGCGTTCGGCCTCGGTGTCCGAACGCCGCCACCACCGTTCCAGGACCGGCACGCTCACCATGGCCACCGCGCCCAGCACTGCCCCGACGACCGCGCCGATCAGTCCGTAGAGCGCTCCCGCGTCTGCCATGAGCCCATTGTGCCTTAACAGAATTGACGGTGTGTCGAATTCCGGCCCACTTACATCTAGGCTGACGGCTGATCACGGGACGGGGAGAGGGGTGCGCTGTGGAGCGACTGCAGGCGGACGACCCGGGGTGGGCGGGAGAATACCGGCTGCTGGCACGGGTGGGCTCGGGCGGCATGGGCCGCGTCTACCTCGCCCGCAGGCGGAACGAGGTGCCGTGGGTCGCGGTCAAGCTGGTGCGGGCGGAATTCGCACAGGACGGGGAGTTCCGGGAACGCTTCCGACGCGAGGTGAGCCTGGCTCGCAGGGCGGGCGGCGCGTGGACCGCGCCCGTGCTGGACGCCGACACCGAGTCCTCCCGGCCGTGGGTGGCCACCGCCTTCGTACAGGGGGTGTCCCTGGACCGGGCCGTACAGCGGCACGGGCCGCTGCCGGAAGCGTCGGTACGGTTGCTGGTGGCCGGTCTGGCCGAGGCCCTCGACGGTGTGCGTAACCGAGGGCTGGTGCACCGCGATGTCAAGCCCGCCAACGTGCTGCTCGGCCTGGACGGTCCCCGGCTGATCGACTTTGGGATCGCCCGGGCCACGGACGCCTCGGCGGCGCTGACCCGCACCGGAGTGGTCGTCGGTTCACCGGGCTACATGTCTCCCGAACAGGTGATCGGCGGTGAAGTCGGCCCTCCGGCAGACGTCTTCACGCTGGGGGCGGTGCTGGTGTTCGCCGCGACGGGCCATGGCCCCTTCCCCGGGGACGGGGCGGCCGGCCTGATGTACAAGGTGGTGCACGAGGAGCCGGATCTGGGCGGCCTGTCGGGTCGGTTGCGGGAGATCGCCGCCGCCTGTCTGGCCAAGGACCCGGCGGCACGTCCCGCGGCCGGGGAGATAGCCCGCACGCTGGCGCCGGACGGGGCCGCGTCCCTGGCCGGAGCGGGCTGGCTGCCCTCGCCGGTCGTCGCGGACATCCAGGCCCTGATGCGGGAACTGGTCGCCCTGCCCGCCCTCGCCGACACCGTGCGCACTGGACCCACCGGTCCGTCGCGCCGACGCAAGGGGCCGCTCCTCCTCGCTGCTGCCGCTGCCGCGCTCGCCGCGTCGGCGACGGTGTTCGTCGCAGTGCAGGCAGGAGGTGACGGCGGCGACGGCGGTGACGTCCCCGGGGCGTTCCTGGGCACCTGGGAAGGGCAGCTCACGACCAGACGTGACCTGCCGGGCGGTACCCTGCGCATCACGATCGCGCAGGGCACGGTAGGTGATGTCGTCTCGACGGACGCGGCGGTCTCGATGCAGGGCGTCAGCTGCACCAGTGACTTCCTGCTGACGACGGCCGAGGACAACCGCCTGGTCCTGGAGACCCGGTCGAACGAAAGCGGCGGCTCCAACCCTCTGAACCTGTGCGTAGAGAGCACGGAGACAGCTCGCGTCACGCTCCGGGACGACGGTCGCCTGCACTACGCGTCCTTGAGTGAGGAGGCGGGATTCCCCGAGGGGGACTTGAGCAGGGCCAGTGAGGAGCCCGCCGCCTTACCGGCTGGCAGCGGGACAGTGGCGGTCGCAGGAGCGGGTCAGTCGTTGGTGCGGTAGCCGAGCCCGCGGTGGGCGAAGGTGGTGAGGGTGTCGCGCAACTGCTCCTCATCGGCTTCAGTGTGCTCGCGGGTGAAGAGCAGGTAGCAGGTTCGTTCGCCCATCCAGGCGAGGGCCTCCAGTCGGGCGCGGTCCTGTGCGGGATCGCCGCCGACCAGTCCGCGGGCGCGGTCGTGGGCGACCGCCCGGCAGGCCAGGTCGATGCCGTGCTCCATCAGGGAGACCCACACCTGCCGGTACTCGGCACGGGCGGACAGTTCGACACCGACGCGGAAGATGTGGCCGTGGCGGCGCCAGTTGTCGACCTGGACGTCGACGGCCCGCTTCAGGCTGGTGGTGTCCACCGCGTCGCCGGAGGCTTCGAGGCCGGTGTAGATGTGCCGGGTAGCTCGTTCGATAACGGCGCGCACCACCTCCTCCTTGGAGGCGAAGTAGAAGTACGCGGCGGAACGCGTGATCCCCGCCTGCTTCGCGACGGCCTCCATCGTCAGCCCGGCGATCGTCGACCGCCGGAGCATCTCTTCCGCCGCGTCCAGCAGCGCCTGCTCCCGCAGATCACCCTTGCTCACCTTGGCGCGGCGTCGACCCGCCGAACGCGCGTCATCGGACTGACTGTTCATGGCCGCTGAGACTACGCCCCGCACGCTCCCCACGATCTGGGGGGCGGTGGCTCACGACCGGGAGAAAAAATTGACGGAGCGTTGACAGTAATCCACGAAGCGTTGAGCATGGGGGCCGGTACAGCTGAGGGTCCGGGCTGTGACCGGCTTGCGCACCAGCACCGACCGTCGAGCCCCGGACTTGCAGTCGACGAGCGGCGGATACGCCCGGTTCGATCACCTTGGCCGGAGCCGGTACAGGGTCGGCGTATGCGATACCAAGGCCAATGGCCGGGGCATCTATGCCCAGCTCAGGACCTATTCCAGCGGCAAGCCTGGGGCGAAGTCGAAGTCACGGCAGGCAAGGGGAAGTGCAACGCCAGGACTTGGTCGCTCCCGAAGAGTACAAAGATGTCACTCATGGTGTGTACCTACCGGAAGGGCACCCCCCTGAGTAGCTGCAAGACCTATCACCCACGAACCAGGTAGAGGCCAGACACACAGGCAACAGGAACGAGACAGCTTCAGTTCGAGCTCAAGGGACACCAGGATGGCGCGGACCCCACCCAAGCTGCCGCCGACGGGCCCGCCGCGGCCACCAGGTGCGTCACCGACCTCATCCCGTCGGACGCGTCCATGGAGAACTGGCTGACCACCGATCGCCGAGTCGGCCGACCTGAAAGTCTACGCCCTTTGGTACCGCCGGAACAGCAACTACAGGGTCGTGCGCGCGCTCCGCTGTCGGTGTCGTTGAGGAGTTCCTTGATGAGTTGTCCGGTCTCCGTCTCCAGGGAGCAGTCGAGTTCCCGGTTGACCTGTTGGATGCGGGTGACCGCAGTGTGCAGTCCTTGCCGGTTCCCGGCCGCGTGTTCGAGGCGGCACCAGTCGCGGTAGAGAAGTTCGGCGGTGTGGTCGACGTCGAGTCCGGTCGCGACGGCCTGGCGGGCGGCGCTGAGGTCCTGGTGAGGACCGGGGGCGGTGCGGTAGGCGGCCACGGTGTGCGCGACGTCGATGATCCGGGTGGTCATCTCCTGCTGGCAGGGCTCGGCCCACGGCAGCGGAGCGCCACCGAACGGCCTGCCGCGTACCAGGGAGAGCGCCCGTTCTAGTCGGGCAGGCCGGCGGGGCCTGAGGGCAGCGCGCGTTCGACGAGTTGCAGGAAGCGGGTCCAGTCGCATCGGACGGCGGGGGAGATGCGGTAGGGGTCTTGGCCGGTCTCGCGGTGCGGCACCGGGCTCACATCAGGGGCGTGAAGGTGGGCAGGGTGAGGGCCGAATGGGCAGGTCGTCCCACCGAGGCGGGGATGGCGCTGAGGTCGCGCAGTCTGGCGTTGCGTTGCGCCAGGTCCCGGGCGGTGGTCGGGAAGAGGGTGGCGCCGCCCCGGCCGACCAGCCCCTGGTTCGCGGTCACGAACTCCCGGGTGCCGTGCTCGTAGGCGGCGAAGCCCGCGATGTGGCCCCGGTCCGCGAGGGAACCGGCGAGCATGTACGCACCGACGAGCGCGAGACTGGTGCCCTGCCCGGTGAGGAACGAGGGTGCGTACGCCGCGTCGCCGACCAGCGAAACCCTGCCGCTGGACCAGCGGGGCATACGGATCTGGCTGACCCCGTCGAAGAACAGGTCGTCCGTGTCGCGCAGGGCGGCCAGCATGCCCGGGACCTCCCATCCCGCGTCGGCGAAGACCTTGGTGACCAGGTCGCGTTGGGCGTCCGGGTCCCGGAACGCGTCCATGGGCGGCTCCGGCTGGGCGAAGTTCAGGAAGGCGTGCACCTCGGCGTCGTCCCCCACGGCGTAGAGGGCCGCGGCCCTGCCCGGGGTGTTCCACATCACGGTCTCGTGGGAGAGCCCGAAGGTGTTGCGCATGGTGAACACAGCGAAGCAGTAGCCGAGGTAGCGGTGGAACTGCTCTTCGGGGCCGAACAGCATCTCCCGGGTACGTGAGTGCATGCCGTCCGCACCGAGCACCATGTCGAACGTACGGCTGCCGCCCTCGCGGAAGGTGATGTCGACCCCGTGGCCGGTCTGGTCGAGGGTGTCGATGGAGTCGTTGAACACGAACTCCACGTCGTCCCGGACCGCCGCGTAGAGAGCGTCGGTCAGGTCCCCGCGCCGCACCTCCAGGTCCCGGCCCGCGACGCCGCCGGTGACGGCATGGGGGTGCAGCGAGGTCACCTCGGTTCCGTCCCCGTCGAGGAAGGTCAGCCGTTGCAGGTCGATGTGCGCGTCCCGCAGTTGTGGCAGGATCCCCATCTTCTCCACGACGTCGAGTGCGGTGCCGCGCACGTCGATGGGGTAGCCGCCGCTGCGGAGTGTGCCGGCCTTCTCCACCACGGTGACCTCGTATCCGTAGCGGTTGAGCCAGAATGCGAGGGCGGGACCGGCGATGCTGGCCCCGGAGATCAGGATCTTGCGCCGCGGTGCGGTGCGGGTACCGGTGGGCGTGGCCGTCGCCTGGTCGGTGCGGGTCATGCTTTGACTCCTTTGCTCATGGTGCGGGTGACGAACAGGGCCGGCAGTACGACGACGCCGGCTATGACGAAGCCGGTGACGTAGGCCGTTTCGGCCGCGACCTCCGACCCGGAAGGGGTTCCGGCGGTGAGCAGCGCACCGCCGAGCTGACCGCCCACGGCGGAGCCGACCACGCGGCTCACCAGGATCAGGCTGGTGGCGATGCCGGTGTCGTTCTTGTCGACGGCGGTGGCGGTGCTGGTCATCATCGCTGTGACGCACAGGCCGTTGGCCAGCGCGATCAGCACCTTGGCGACGACGAGGTGCCAGATCTCGGTATGTACGGCTGCCACGGCCAGCAGGCCGACGGCCATCATGATGACGCCGGTGTTGACCACGGCACGCGAGCCGAAACGCCGGTCCCCGATCCCGCCGAGCGGCCCGGCCAGCGTCGCGGCGATGGCGCCGGGCAGCAGGAAGAAGCCGATCTCGGTGGCGCTGGCCCTGAATCCGTACCCGTCGCCGCGCTCGTCAAGCAGTTGCGGGATGAGATAGACCGCCATCGTGGTACCGAGGCAGATCACGAACGTCAGCACGCACGCCTTCCATATCGCGGGCCGTGCCAGCATGCGAAGGTCGATCATCGGCGAGGCCGTACGCCCTTCGACCTTGATCCATCCGGTGACGAAGACGGCCAGCAGTACGACGAGGGCGGCGAGCACGATCGGTTGCGAGCCGGCTTCGGGCGCCAGTGCGAGGACGAGCATGAGCGTGACCAGCATCCCGCTCAGAAGCAACAGACCGGGCCAGTCGATTCCGGAGGCATCCGACCGTCCCGGCGCATCGGCCGGCATCAGCCCGTTCACGAGCAGCGTGGCCCCGATGACCGCCATTGTCGGCAGCGCGAACATCCAGTGCCGGGAGAGCTGTTCCGCCACCGGCCCGGCCGACAGCATGCCGACCATCGACCCGCCGACGAAGAGTCCGCTGACCACTCCGATGGCCACCTTGGACTCTCCCGCTGGGAGGTGTTTGCGGACCATGATGAACGACAGGGGCAGTGCGCCGATCATCGCGCCCTGCAACACCTGGCCGACCAGTAGCACGGGTAGGTTCGGGGCCAGGGCGGACACCGTGCCGCCGACCGAGACCACCGCCATCAGCCGGATCAGGATCTTCTTCCCGCCGTAGCGGTCGCCGAACTTGCCGGCCAACGGTGTGATGAGCGCGCCGGTGATGAGGAGCACGATGCTGAGCAGGGCCGATTCGGACTGGCTCATGTCCAGTTCGCGTTCAAGGAGCGGGATCGTCGGTGACACCACCGACTCCAAAGCGCCGGTGGACAGTGCCAGCACGCCGAGGGCTCCGACAGCGCCCTTCCCGATGGGGACCGGGGGAGCCAGGGTTGTGGTCATGAGTGTCCTTCCGTCATTGCCGAGGGCGGTCGATATCGTCGTGGTTGATCCGGGAGTGGCTGCCCGCCGCTGGGCCGTCGACGCGGGCGCAGGCGTGGCCGAGGGCGGTCACGGCCAGTACGACGCAGGCCGCTGCCACCACCGAGAGACCTTCGTGCGCCTGGCACAGCACGGCGCCGGTGACCGCTCCGAGGACGATGAGCATGACGGCGGCGCCTCGCCGCAGTGCCCCTTGAGGGCGGGCCGCTCCCAGCCGGGAGTCCGCCGCGAGGCCATAGTCGTCCAGCCGTCCGGCTGCAACGGTTCGGGCCGCGGGGATGATCCGCCGGCCGCACGCGAAGGGGGCGGGAATGGCATCACGCCGACTCCCGTCCCGTGCGCCCGCGCTACGACCAGCGGCGCAGTGCCGCGCGGGCCGGCAGGGTAGCCGCGAGCAGTGCCAGGCCGCCGGCGGCGACCGCGAAGGATCCGTACACCAGTGGGGGTACGTACGGCATGTCACCGGTCACGCCGTTCATCATGGGGATCAGCGTGGCCGCGGCGATCGCGGAGCCGAGGACCAGGACCACCACGGAGACCAGCAGGCTCTCCCAGCGCAGCATCGTCATCACCTGACGCCGGGTGGAGCCGACGAGGCGCAGCGTGCCCAGCTCGCGGCGGCGGTCCAGGACCGTCATCACCAGGGTGTTGACCGCGGCGACGGCGGCGAATCCGCCAGCGTCGGCAGCAGGTTGAACGCCTGGAAGACGAAGCCGAGGCGGCTGCGGCGGAGCTCGGTGAGCTCGTTCTCGTTCATGCCGGTGATCTCCGTGCCGCCGAGGCGTACGGATCCCGCCGACGGCCGGTCGAGCCCGGCGGCGCACTGCAGGAAGGTGGACTTGCCGGACCCGGACGGGCCCATGACCGCGGTGAACGTTCCGCGCGGCAGGGCCAGGTCGATGCCCGCGAGGGCGTGCACCGTGCCCGCCCCGCGGCCGTACTGCCGCCGGACGCCGCGCAGCTCGACGGCGAGACCGGGCGTGGCGGCCGGGACCTCGGGCCGGTCGTCCACCTCCGCCCGGTTGTCCGCCTTCTGTCGCTTGCCGCTGCGTAGCCTCATGTCCCGTCTCCCTCATACGTGCACATTCTGTGACGGGTGAAGAGTGCGGGGACGGCTGCGCCCCGGGCGTCATACCCGGGAGCCAATGTGGAGGTGCTACCGCGGTAGGGGGTGGTGGAGGAGGGCGGGGCGGCGGCGGCCGTCCTACTCGCCCGGGGCGACCAGCCCCGACTCGTAGGCGAAGACCACCGCCTGGGCGCGGTCGCGCAGGTCGAGCTTGGTCAGGACGCGGCTGACGTGCGTCTTCACCGTCTGCTCGGCCAGCACCAGCGTCTGCGCGATCTCCCCGTTCGACCGGCCGCGGGCCACCAGGGTGAGGACCTCGGTCTCGCGTTCCGTCAGGCCCTTGAGGCGCAGCGCGGGTTTGCCCCGGGCGGCGGGACGCTGCCTGGCGAAGTCCGCGATGAGGCGGCGCGTCACGGAGGGGGCGAGCAGCGCGTCACCCGCGGCCACGACGCGGACCGCCGCGATGAGGTCGGCCGGCGGCGCGTCCTTGAGCAGGAAACCGCTCGCGCCCGCCCGCAGCGCCTCGTAGACGTAGTCGTCGACGTCGAACGTGGTCAGCATCAGGACACGCGGCCGGTGTGTCACACCCGGCGGCGGCGACAGAAGGCGGCGAGCGGCCTCCAGGCCGTCCATCCCGGGCATCCGGACGTCCATCAGCACGACATCGGGACGGGTGCGCCGGCCCAGCTCGACGCCCTGCGCGCCGTCGGGGGCCTCGCCCACCACGTCGATGTCGCTCTGGGCGGCCAGCAGCGCGGCGAAACCGGCCCGCACCATGGCCTGGTCGTCGACGATGAGGACGCGCGTCGTCATGTGAAGTCCTTTCCGGTCAGGGGAAGTAGGGCGGCGACCCGGAAACCGCCGTCCGGCAGCGGCCCCACGTCGAGGCTGCCACCGATGATCCGCACCCGCTCGCGCATACCGACGAGCCCGTGCCCGGTGCCGCCCACCTCGAGCGGCGCGGCGGACGGCTCCAGCGACGGCCCGTTGACCACCAGAACGATCAGCCGCGCGCCCGCCCCCGGGTCGCGCTCCGACACCGACAGCGAGACCTGCGTGCGGGCACCCGGCGCGTGCCGCACGACGTTCGCCAGGGCCTCCTGGACGATCCGGTACGCGGACAGGCCCACCGCCTCGGGCACCTCCTGGTAGTCGAGGCCGCCGAGGAACCAGTCGGGGAGGAAGCTGCCCCTGACGTTGCGGAACGTGAGCACCTGGCGCCGCAGGTGTCCCCATTTCTCGCCGTCGGGGTCGGGCATGTCCATCCCCTTGTGGTTGGGCGCGAAGGCCATGCCCAGCTGCAGGCCGAACAGGGCCTGGTGGAGCGCCGCGAAGACGAGTGCGTGCGTGAGCGGCATGGTCGCCAGGAGCAAGGTGACGTACCCGGCGATGTGGGCGGCGAGGAGGGTGCCCGCCACCAGCCGTTCGCGGCCGGTCTGACGGCGCAGGTGCTGGAAGCCGTAGAGCTTCAGGGCAAGGCCTTCGAGGAGGGGCAGGGGGAAGAAGAGCCATGCCTGGTGGCGGGTGGAGCCAGCCGCGGAAGCCCGTGCGGACGGCGGCCTGCTCGCTGGTGAAGACGAGGACGTCGGCGGCGACGTCGGGGTCCTTTGTTCGGTGGGGTGGTGCAGGGGTGGAGTGGCGCAGTGGTGGGGTCGTCCCTCATGCTGCCAGCGCGAAGTGTTCGAAGCCCGCGGCCAGTACGCCAGCCGTCGCCCGCCGGGTCGTGCCGGCGTGCTTCCGCGGGCGGCTCTCCAGGGGCTGGGCGAACGTCGTGATCACCACGAGCAGCCCCGCGAAGAGCGGCATCCTACCGGCCGCGTCAGGATCCATTCGCCCGAGTCCGGCGCCGCGGTCAGCCCGGGGGTCTCCCCGAAGCACGAGGCGGGAACCGCGGCGGCGAGCATCGCGATCTGGTACCAGCACAGGATCGTCGCTGACGCTCCAGGGCGAGGACGGCTGCGGCGATTGACGACAGGCGGTTCGGGCTGCATCGGGCACTGCGGAAGATCCGCCAGGACTTCAGACTTGCGACGCCCCGTTCGACCGGTGCTCGTGCCGCTGACAGTGCCCGGTTCGTGCGCTGGGTCGCTGTGATTTCTCGGCGGGGCGGGCGTCTGAGTGGTGTGGTCACCCAGGGGCCGGCTCCGATGTAGGCGCGGTCGGCGTGGAGGGGCACGCCCTGGCATTCGCAGATCCGGATGATTTTGTGGGTGCGTGCCGCGGTGAGGCCGTGGGTGCGGCCGGGCAGTGCGGGTGAGATCCACAGCAGTCTGCCCGCGGGATCGGTCACTACCTGCACGTTCACACCGTGGCGGCGGTGTTTGTGGGAGTAGTCGGCCCGGCTGTCGCCGACCTGGTCGTACTCGGCGAGCGTGCCGTCGAGGAGGACGTGCTCGGGATTGGTCTCCCGCAGCACCCGCAGCACCCGCAGCAGTCCGGGCGCTCGCTCGGACAGGTGGGTGATGACGGCGGAGGCGTAGGTGTGGGTGGTGCCGACCGAGATCCCGAAGCCGGCCGCGATCTGAGCCAGGGTGTCGTGCCGGCGCAGGTACACCAGACCGATCAGGGCACGCTGATGCGGCGGGAGTTTGCAGCGACGGTCACTTCGCGGGTGACGATGAGCATGGTGACCCACTCGACCAGGGCGTGAGGCAGGTCGAGTGCGGCAGGATGGACAACCAACGAGGCTCCCGCGCCGGTGGGTTGAGACGTAGAACACCTCCTCCACGGCACGGGAGCCTTGTGCGTTGCGGGGACCACTCCCGTCACTCGATCAGTGGCCAAGCTGACAAAGCTCAGTGAGCCGCCAGCACGGGATGAGTCACCCGGTGGGCTGCGAAGGGGACAACCGGCCGGGGTCGAAGACGCGCGCCATCGTCAGGGCGTTCCGGCGTCGGCTCATGAATCGACTCATGAGTACGCTGAGCTGGTTGAGGTGCCCGTCGATGACGGTCGGGCCGGGACTGCGGCGCTCGAGGTGGCGCAGCGCGGTGGTGACGACATCCTCGGGCGTGCGCAGCTTCCCGGCGGTCAGCACCCCGGCGTCTGGCCCCATCCCGGTGGTGAAGTCGGTGGCGGTGGCGCCGGGCGCGACGGCGAACACCGTGAGGCCGGTGCCGCGCAGCTCCGTCCACAGTGATTCGGTGAAGCTGAGCACGAATGCCTTGGTGGCGCTGTAGACGGCCATCCGGGGAGACGGGAGATAGGCGGAGACGCTGGCGAGGTTGATGACGAAGCCGTTTCCGGCGTTCACCATCTGAGGCAGGAACGCCGCGGTCAGCTGCACCGGTGCCGTCGCATGGACGGCGATCTCGGCGGTGAGCTGTTCTGGATCCGCGCCGGGGAACATGGCGAACGAGCCGAACCCGGCACTGTTGATCAGGCTCGTGACCTGGATGCCCCGATCAGCGACCGCCTGGTGAAGTTCGTGTGCGGCGGTCGGGTGAGAGAGGTCGGCCGGGATCGCATCGATACGGGCATCGGTGGTGCGGCGCAGCTCGTCCGCCATCGATTCCAGCCGCTCGGCGCGCCGGGCGACGATCACGAGGTGGGAACCGCGTGCGGCCAGGGCTGTGGCGAAGGCGGCTCCGATCCCGGAGCTGGCCCCGGTGAGCAGAACGGTCTGTGCGTGGTAGTCGACGGTCATGCGACCAGCCAACGGGTCTGTCGGTGGTCTCGTCCAAGACCTGTTTCGCAACCCGTCATGCAGGAGTTGCATGACGGCCGGGGCCGTGCGGCGGTTGAGCCGGCGCCCGGACGCAGAGCGGCCCGGAGAGGCTGTCTTCGATCCCCGGTTTTGAGTAGCTCTGTGACCTAGGCTGGCTGGGTGTCCGAGGACGCCGGGCAGGCTGTAGAGCGAGTGTGCGAGAGCTGTGGCGATCGGCTGAGGCCGGACGCCCCGCCTCGGGCGGGGTTCTGCTCTACGGAGTGTCGTGCCAGGCAGTGGCGTCGGGTCCTGCGGTTGCGCAAGCGGGTGGCTGCGGAGTGGGGTGGTGCCGGCCGGGCCGAGTGCCCTGAGTGCGGGACCACTTGGGTCGCGGGGGCGGACCGCCGTTCGAACGCGGTCTACTGCTCGCGGCGGTGCGTCACGAGGGCCTGGCGGGTCCGAATGGAACCGTTCGGTGAACGGTCACAGTGACCGCAACGCGAACGCATTAAAATTGCACCTTCGGTTACAACTCGGCAAATTGCGATCGTTTGTTGTGATCGTCGTATTTTCGGTCTGACTCTCTTCAGGTGCGGGCCGGGTCTTGTCACGGCCGTGGGGCGGTGTCCCGGCCCTGCGGTGGGTGGTGAATGCCATACCCCGAGTCGCTGATCACCTGGGCCGCGATCACCCTTATGACCAGGCGAATCACCCGCCGGAGTTCCCGCAGAAGCGGACAGTCGGCCTCCCGCGAGGCACAACGCGACTGATCATTTTGGCGTTGTCGGTCAGCAGCCCCACCCAGACGCCACGCGGGTCTGCGGGCCGCCCGATTCTCGCACCACCACCGCGACTACGTCTGCGCAACCGGCGACAACGGGGCCCGACAGCCGCAGCCCCCCGGCCCCGCCACCGAAACTCCTCCGTGCGGGGCCCCTGGCTGTGGTCAGGAGTTCAGAAACTGCTGGAACTGCTTGTCGAAGTCGCGCGGGTCCTTGCTCAGCGACGCCTTGACCATCGCGGTGAACTCGTCGACGACAACCTCGAACGCATCGGCCTCGACACCGCCGAGGGTGATACGGGCGACAACGGACGGGTCCATCTTGGGTACGTCGTAGCCCTTCATCATGTCGGTGTCCGCCGCTCCGAGGTGCACCGAGGTGACGCTCGTGCCCTGCCCGGCCAGTTCCTGGCGCAGCGCGTTGCTCATGCTCCAGAGGGCGGCCTTCGAGACCGCGTAGGCGCTGCTGCCGGGGAAGACGAACCAGGACGCCGACGAGGCGATGTTCACCATCGTGCCCCCGCCGTTCGCCGCGAGGACCGGCGCGAAAGCGCGAGCCATGGACAGCGTGCCCCAGAAGTCACGTCCAGTGCAGCACGGACAGCGTCCAGGTCACCGAGCAGGGTGCCGCCTCCTATCCCGGCGTTGTTGACAAGCAGGTTGACGTCGCCTGCTGCGCGGGCTGCCGCCGCGACGGCGACGGGGTCGGAGATGTCCAGGGCGAGGACCTCGACACCGTCGAGATCGATCGACTCAGGTCGACGGGCGGTCGCGTAGACCTTCGCGCCCCTCTCAACGAGCTGGGCAGCGAGATGACGGCCAATGCCGCGATTGGCTCCGGTGACGAGCGCGGTGGCTCCGTGGATGTTCATGCGACGTAGACTAAAACCTCACGTTAACGTGAGGATCAAGTCTGGACCGCCGGGAGGTGCCATGCGTATCGGAAAAGTGGCCGAAGGCGCTGGGGTCAGTGTCCGTGCGCTGCGCTACTACGAAGAGCAGGGGCTCGTCATCGCCGACCGCAGCCCCAGCGGCCACCGGCAGTATCCCGAGTCCGCCATTGAGCGGGTCAAGTTCATCCAGCTTCTCTACTCGGCCGGGCTGAGCAGCAAAGCGATCCTGCAGCTCCTGCCCTTCCTGGACACCCTCGTTGCGGCCCCACGGATGACACAGCGACTCAAGGAGGAACGCGACCGCATCCGGACCCAGATCGACGACCTGACCAGGGCGCACGACCGACTCGATGAGCTGATCGGCCTCGCCACCGCGTCTGCGATCTCTCCAGCTACATGCTCGGCGAGCGTGAATGCCGCCACATGATCGACCGGACTTCCTAGTGCTCCAGCCGTAGATCGTGATCTTCATGTCTGATTCGCGGCTTGTCGTTGGTAGTGGCTGGCCTGGGCTCGGGCCTGGTGGCGGCGTCGCCAGGCGGACCAGGCGAGCCGGTGGGCTACCTCGCGCACGGGCCGGACGACCAAGGTGATGAACAGTCGCTGGATCTCGTTGCAGGTGAGCGGGATAAGCCCGTCAGGCGCGGGGCGCCGGGCGTGTTCGTCGGCGCGGACAACGGCGAGGAAGGCGTGAGCGAGCATGGCCAGGGTGACCCAGCGGGACCAGGAGGTGTAGCGGCGGACTTGGTGCTCGTCGAGTCCGGCCAGGCTCTTTCCGGGGCGGATCAGCAGCTGGCGGCTGCCGGGGCAGGGTTCGGCCAGACCGGTGACCGCCCAGTCGTAGAAGCGGTGCCTCTTGGCCCCGGCCCCGGCCGACAGCTTCTGCCAGGCCCGCTTGGGCACCTTCGCGGCCAGGGCATCCGCGCGGAACTTCCCCGCGCCGGTGGTGACTTCATGTGATCAGGCGACGGCGAGCACGTAGCCGACCTGGTGCTCTTCCCGCGGTGCGCAGCTTCGGGTTGCCGCTGTAGACCTCGTCTGCCGCGACCCAGCCGGCGCGGTGCCCGGCACCGAGGTATCGGCCGATCATGCGGGCGGCCAGCTCCGGCTTGGTCGCGAAGACCGTGTCCTCGTCCAGGCCCGCGGCTCGGCAGCGTTCTGGGTCGCGCGTCCAGGAGCGCGGGATGTACAGCTCCCGGCCCACCGCCGCGTGCCCGCGCAGTCCCGCGTAGACGAGGTAGACAGCGACTTGCGCGTTTTCGATTCTCCCGGCCGGTGCCGGTGTACTGGCGCTGGACACCGACGGTGTGCGTGCCCTTCTTCACGTCCCCGGTCTCGCCGACCACCAGCACTGCACTCTCGTCGTGCAGATGCTCCAGGACGTACGCGCGCACGTCATCGCGCACGGCGTCGGCATCCCATCGGGCCCGGCCGAGCAGGTGCTGCATGCCGTCCGGGGGGCCTCTCCGGCCCACTCGGCGATGCTCCAGCAGTTTTTGCGTGGCAGGTCCGACAGCAGCCCCAGCGCCAGATCCCGTACCCGACGCCGGGGTTCAACCTGGGCAACCGGCCGGCTGTCCGGCTCATCAAGCCCTCGAACGCTTCCTGCCAGCGAGCAGGGTCTACGCTGCGACCTGCGGCCACCGCAAGATCGTTAGTCTTCACACACCGATGATCAGCGGTGGCCGCAGCCGTCCCGCAGCTGACTCACGAGCAAGATCAAGTCTATGGCTGGAGGTCGCGCTGGTACCAAGTGCCTGACTTGCCGCCGAGGTCGGCCGGGGTGGCAGGGCCAACCGGGACGAACCCGGCCTTGGCCAAGACTTTCTGGGACGCGACGTTGTCGTGGGAGGTGGCCGCCCGCAGTGCGCGCAGGCCGTGCATCGCTATCGCCATCCGGCACAGCTCCCGGACGGTCTCGGTCGCCACGCCGCGGCCGGCGACCCGCTCCGCGACCCGGTAGCCGAGTCTGGCAGTGCCGTCCTCCAAGTCGTACAGGTTGAACCTGCCGAGTACCGAGCCGTCCTCGGCGACGAGCACGTAGAAGGCGCAACTGCCGGCCTCCTGCTCGGCCAGCGAGGCGTTGTGCCGGTCGGTGAACTGGTCGAAGAAGTCGTCGCTGCGGTCGGAGATCGAGGCAGCGAAGTAGTTGCGGTTCGCCAGCTCGAAGGCCAGGACCGCCGGGGCGTGGCCGGCATGCAGCCGCTTCAGCTCGGGCATCGCCCGACTCTACCCAGACCGTGCGCTGAGGCCACCTGAGTTTCCGCCAGTGGCAGACAGCCCCAAGACCAGGGCACATGACGATCTACGGCTGGAGTACTAAGTGGTCCTAGCAAAGACATCTCACGGAGCTAGGCGTTGTAATGTCGTCGCGTCGTTCCCAGCGGATCCGCAGGCGGCGGAATGGCGGTGGGTGATCAGGCAGGTGGCGAGGCCGAGGAAGGCTTCATGAGCCGTGCAGCCAGGCGATCGTGCGCTTGACGACGTAGCGGAAGATGCGCAGGCCAGTGCCGTGCGGCTCGCCCCGTTTCGCGGTCACGGGGCGGATCCCTGGCTGCCAGTGCAGGCGGCGGTACTTGTCGTGGTCGTGGCCGCGGTCGGCCAGCAGCGCGTCGGGGCGTCGACGGGGTCTGCCGACCAGGCCCACGACGGACCTCGCTGCTGTGCTTGACGGTGGAGGAGACCAGCACCGACAGCCTGGGGCGCCGGCGGTCTTCATCTCCAGGGCGGTGCCGCGTAGCTCGCCCTGCATCCGCAGCAGTGGCCGCGAAGTGCGTCTCGTGGTAAAAATTGCCGCCGACGGTGAGCAAGGTGGCGAACGGTTTACGGCCTACTACTGCCTCGTGTTCCAGACCGAGCCACTCCAGCAGCGCCTTGTTGATCTTGGCGATGGTGCTGTCCATGAGCATGGACAGGTATCCGCACGCGGCCAACTCGTACAGTTCCTCGGCGCTGTCCCCCAGCAGCGCGGTGAACGCGGCGCCCATGGCCTGGTTCACGGTCCCGGACAGCTCTCCTGCCGTGCACATCGCAGAGACTCCAGGAACTCGAGGATGGCCAGCCCGGCGGCCTGCGGCGCGCTCAACTGCGGGCAGTGGCCGGTGGCGTCCAGGCGTCGTCCGCGGGCGCTTCCCTCGAGTGAATTAGTACGCAGGGGCGACCGGGCGTGTCGGTAACGCTTTCCCTCTTGCCCTTGACAGCGCCGTACGCTGTGTGACAACCGCTTGAAGCCGGGGGCCCGCGCCCAGCCGCATCGTGCGGTATGCCACGTGGATCACTCCGCCAGCGGGGGAGTGATCAGCGGGAGGCGGTTCGCGTGCTGGGCGGCTGCGTGTTCGGCGGCTGCGAGGATCGCCTCGATGGCGGAGGTGTAGATCGCCTTCTGCGTCACGGCGGTCAGGTCGTGGATGTGCTTCGTGGTCGCCGGGTACTGGCGCTCGGGCAGGCGGGAGTAGACGCGGGTCCAGGCCGAGTCGTCCTTCTCGCGGTCCTCGGGGGCGAGTGTGCTGAGCGAGGCGGAGTGGGCGCAGAGGCCGAGGGCGGTGTCGATGAAGGTGCGGTAGAAGAGGACGGCCTGGGCGGGCGGCAGGCCGGCGCGCTCGAACGCGGAGAGCAGCAGCTCCACCATGCGGGCCTCGGAGGGTCCGCCGGTGGTGCGGGCGAAGCTGAGCAGGGTGATGGCCGGAAAGCGGATCTGGTAAGCCCAGGTGACGTCGGCGATGCGGCGCAGGGTGTCCTGCCAGGCTTCCTGTTCGGGGGCGGCACCGATCTCGTCGAGTTCGATCTCGATCGTCCGCTCACACAGCGCAAGAATGAGTTCGTCCTTGTCGCGGAAGAGCCGGTAGAGGATGGAGACATCCACCTCTAGCTCCTGGGCCAGCCTGCGCATGGACAGGCCGGCCGGTCCCTCCCGCTCGGCGAGCTGGAACGCAGCGTTCACCGCGGCTTCCCGCCGCACGCTTCTGCGCTGGCGCGCGCCGGTCCTGTGGCCGGCGCCTGTCCTGGGAGATGCCGGTGATCCGGATGCCGTGCTCTTCGCCATGGAACTGGGTCTCTTCGGTCGGGGTACGGACGTCGACCTTACCAACAAGATGGCACCGGTGTTGCCAACGTCGTTGACAACGGCGTAGCGCATCAGGTTCCGTAGCGCAGGTCACGCCGCCGCCGACGACTGCCCCGACGGGCTCGGCCGCGGGTGACAGCGCCTGTGCGTTCCCGTTCCGACACGGCCCGTCCGTCATCCCAGGAGCCCTCATGAGCCGATACCTACGCGTCGCCCTGGTCCAGACGCCCGCGGAATCCCTCGAAGATTTCGCCGAGGGTCTGCGCCGGCGCATGAAATCCCCGAACGCTGCCACACTTGTCATTTATCCGGAGCTGCACCTCTGCTCGCTGGGTGTGGAGTCGATGTCCGAGCAGGAGGCCATCGGCCGGTACGCGGAGCCGCTCGACGGCCCGCGCGGCCGGGCCCTCGGCGCACTCGCTCGTGAACTGGGCATCTGGCTGGTGCCCGGCACGGTCCTGGAGCGCGCGGAGGACGGCTCGGTCTACAACACCGCGGTGGTCTACAACCCGGAGGGAGAGCGGGTCGCCGCATATCGGAAGATCTTCACCTGGCGCCCGTACGAACCGTTCTGTCCCGGGCGCGACTTCGTCGTGTTCGACATGCCCGATTACGGCCGGGTGGGTCTGTCGATCTGTTACGACAGCTGGTACCCGGAAGTCACCCGGCATCTGGCGTGGATGGGCGCCGAACTGGTGATCAACCTGGTCCAGACGCCGACCACCGGGCGGACCCAGGAGATCCCCCTCAACCAGGCGAACGCGATCGTCAACCAGATATGGGTGGCCAGCGTCAACGGCGCGTCGCCGACGGCCCACGGCGGGACCCTGCTCGTCGACCCCGAGGGACACTTCCAGATCCCGGCCGCCGGCATGGAGGACGCCACCTTCGTCGGCGTCGTCGATTTCGACCGGGTCGGGGCCGCCCGCACCTTCGGCACGAGCGGTGACTCCTGGCCGTGGGAGCACTTCCAGGAGGGAGACAGCCCCCTCGAACTCCCCCTGTACAACGGGCACATCGACCCCGCCACCTGGCGCCCCACCGTGCCGCCGCAGACGCCAGCCCCGCTGCGCCCCGCTACCGGCAGCGGGACGACCTCGGGCGGCGGTGCCGGCCATGAGTGAGACCTCCGCGGGGCTCGCCCCCAAACTGTCGCTGACATCCGTCGTGGCCTTCGGGCTTTCCTACATGGCGCCCAGCCTTGTGATGGTGCTGTTCGGCGTGATCGCCGCGGAAAGCGCGGGCACCGCCCCGACCGCATTCCTCGTGGCCACCGGAGCGATGTGTCTCACCGCGCTCAGCTACGCCAAGATGGCTCGGCACTTCCCGGTATCCGGATCGGCATACGGCTACGCCCGCAACGTGCTGGGCGGACGAGCCGGGTTCCTAGTCGGCTGGCTCGTCCTCCTCGACTACCTGTTCCTGCCGATGGTCGCCTGGCTCGTCCAGTCCGTGTACCTCAATGCCCAGTTCCCGGCCATCCCGGTTTGGGCGTGGATGCTCCTGAACGCCGGACTGACCACTCTGGTCAACATCATCGGTGTCTCGGTCGCCGACCGGGTCAACAAACTCCTGACCGCACTCGCGGTGTTCCTGGTGCTGCTGTTCGTCGCGTACTGCCTGATCCACCTCGCGGGCCACGAGCCGCAGTCGTACACGGCGCCCCTGTGGAACGCCGACAGCGGGCTGGTCGGTGTGTCGGCCGCCGCTGCCGTGGCCGCCTACTCCTACCTCGGGTTCGACGCCGTCACCACGCTCTCCGAGGAGACCCGTGACGCGCACCGCACCATTCCCCGTGCTGTCGTCCTCGTCGTCGCGATCGGCGGCCTGCTCTTCGCCGCCGTCGCCTACATCATGCAACTCGTGCACCCGGGCGGGCGCTTCGAGAACCCGGACATCATCTCGTACACGATGTCCATGCAGGTCGGCGGTCAGACGTTCGCCGACTGGGCCAACATGGCCACGATCATCGGCGGCTTCGCCTCGGGCCTCGCCGTGCAGCTCAGCTCCAGCCGCCTGCTGTACAGCATGGGCCGGGACGACGTCCTACCGCGGCGGTTCTTCGGTGCGCTGCACCCCCGGACGCAGACGCCGGTCCTCAGCCTCCTCCTCACGGGGGCCATGTGCCTGACCGGTCTGGACATCGGTCTGCAGACGGCGACATCCTTCATCAACTTCGGTGCGTTCTCCGCATTCACCATGGTCAACGTCTGCGTCGTGGTCTTCTACCTCCGCAACCGCGACATCAGCGGCGGTAGCCTCCTGGGGTATGTCGTTGTACCGGCGCTCGGTTCCTGCGTCACCGTCTACCTGATCACCCAGCTGAGCTCGGACGCGCTCACCATCGGCCTCACCTGGCTCGCGGCCGGATGCGCCTACCTGCTCTGGCTCACCCGTGGATTCCAGCGACCCATCCCTGAACTCGTCCTCGAAGACACCGCGGCTCCGGCACGGTGACGAGAAGATCTAGGATATCGCCGCCGCGTTCGGATGTCGGAGCCGTGGTGGAAGGCATGGCAAGAGCAGAGTGAGACCGGGTGGGTCGGGACAACCGCACCTCGGGATGCGGAGCGTCCGCAGCCCGGGGGGTCTAGCCGCTGGCCAACGGTGGAAAGGGGGAGTGGCCTTCAGACGAGATCGCTTTCGTCGCACTCGGAGACGTCGGAGGCGGGCTGGGTGGGCAGGCTGTAGGAGGGCCAGGCGGAGGTGCCGGGCCGCAGGGAGGGTTCCTCACTGAGGCGGGCAGATTCGAGGTGCTCGCGCCTTGCGGAACCCCCGGCCGGCCTTGCGGCTGAGCAGCCCCGCCCCCACCATCCGCTGGAGCAGTGGAGGCGGGGCACAGAGTGACTCGCGGAACTCGCCGTAGAGCGACTCGGCGATCGAGGCGACGGTGTCCGGCGGTCAGCGCGGCGATGCGGCCGAAGCCGAGCAGGCCCCCGAGCAGGCCCAGTGTGCGGCCCTGCGGTTCGAACCCGGTGAGCGCGGGTTTGATGGCGGCCCACTGGCCGACGGCGATACCCTCCGTGGCGGCCGGGATGCACCGGGCGAGAGTCAGAGTGAGCGCGAAGACGTGCTCCGTGAGGGAACGGGCGTTGCTGCCCGGCGTGACGGTGACCCACGCCGCCGTCGGTGGACGTGGAGATGGAGAAAGTGCGTCTTGATGCGCAATGCACCACGGTCGGCGCCGCCTGCCCGGGATGCGGAGCTTGCTCGACCCGGGTTCACAGCTCCTACTGTAACCAACCCTGACCGGTCCCCCCTGCGGGCCACCGGTCAGCCCACCCAGTTCGCCGGACGCTGCCCGGTCTCATCCACCGGTGGATGAGACCGGGACTGCGTAGCCAGGGTGACGGCATGCGTCGAACCTCTGGGTACGAATTCGACCAGATAGTCCTCAAGCCCCGTCTTCGGCGTGACGCCGCGCAGGCCGCCGTCGAAACGCTCCTGGGCACTCTCCCCGCCCTTGCGCCACACGTGCATCGTGTACACGCTGCTCGGCTCCAGACGGAAGTCGATGCTTCCGCCCGCGTTGGGCGTATCGAGCACCAACGTCCCCAGGTAGCTGCGGAAGGGCCAGCTCCCGACCAGCACGAACCCCTCACCCACACTTGCTGACGGGTGGATACTGACCTGGAGCGTGAGTGTGGCGTCGTGCTCCTGCGCGTTACTGATGAACAGGGCGGTGCCCTCCGCAACGTGCACCGCACCGGTCGGTCCCATCGGCAGGTCCGTCCACTCCACAGTGCTGCCCTCAGCGGTGAGACCGAACAGGGACCGTTCGATGTGGACCGTCGTCGTCATGCGAACCTCATCAGGCATGGCAGTCACACTAACCTCCGACTCCAGCATCGAGCGGGATGTTGCTGGGGAGCTGACTGGCAGAATGGGTGACTTCTGCTGAGCGCAAGTCAGTCCAGTAGCAGGTCAGAGGGCTGACCAGGCGGCGTTCAAGGGGCCGCGGGCGACGCGGCCGCGTGCCCTGCACATCTACTGGTCCGGGGCGCCGCTGCTGTTCAGGTCCGGCGGCTACTGGTAAGTAGGTGTTGTTGTACCGAACCTGAGGGCGGTGTTTTCGCTGGTCAGGCATGGGCTCGGTACTCCTGTGGGAGGGGTGGCCTGTCGTGTCATCGTTCCTGGGGAGGCCGTGGATGCCGCCGGTCGTGGGATTGCTCGAACAGCGTGAGCTGGGTGCTCGCCGTCGTGTGGACGAGCTGCGGGAGGGGGCTGACCGCGTCCAGGCCGAGCTGGCTGTGGCCGAGCGGGAATGGAAGGAGTGGGTCATCGCCCGCTCGCGGGTCGGCGAGGTGCTGGGTCCGGTGGACGAGACCGGAGATCACGCCCGGACCGAACGGGCGATGCCGGCCCAGGGGCAGGCAGAGGAGGCATCATCGGCATCGATGGCAGCGAAGCCGAAGTCGCAGGTGCTGGTGTGGCGCGAGGGTCTGGACGCGTCCGTGCTGTCGATGGACTACCAGCGCATCCTGCAGGCCCTCGCGGACCGCCATCGCCTCCGTCAAGGGCCGCTGACCTGCCAGGAGATGGCAGTCTTGTTCGGCCTGGACGCGGCGCCGTCGAAGGTGGAGGCGTTGCGGTCGAAGGCGAAGCGGCTGGTCGCGCGCGGCTGGCTGGCCGAGCGTCAGCCGGGCCGCTTCACGCTCGCGCAGAACGTGAGCGGGCCAGGCGGCGGGTCATGACCATGGTCATCGACCAGTAGACCATCGCCTCGGCGCTGGTGGTGCGGCGTTCGTAGTCGCGCGCCAGGCGGCGGCTTCGCATCAGGTGGGCGAAAAGGCGCTCGACGATCCACCGCTTGGGCAGGACCACGAAGCCACGCGTGTCGTCGCTGCGCTTGACGATCGCCAGGACCAGGGCGAGTGCGGCCAGGCAGTGCTCGACGAGGCTGCCGGTGTAGCCGCCGTCGGCCCATACGAGTTCCAGCCGGTGGTGGGCGCCGGCCACCCGCTCGAGCAGTACCTTCGCGGCGGCGCGGTCTCCGATGTCCGCGCTCGTGACCATGACGCCCAGCAGCAGGCCGAGGGTGTCGACCACGACGTGCCGTTTGCGGCCGTTGATCAGCTTGCCGCCGTCGAAGCCGCGGCTGTCGGCGCCGACGGCGGCGTCCGCCTTGACGGACTGCGAGTCGATCACACCGGCCGTCGGCTCCACGTCCCGCCCTGCCTTCTGGCGGACCCGGTCGCGCAGCCGGTCGTGGAATTCCCTGACCAGCACGTGATCGCGCCAGCGGCGGAAGAACGCGTAGACCCGGTCCCACGGCGGGAAGTCGGCCGGCATGGCCCGCCACTTGATCCCGTTGTCCACGAGGTAGCGGATCGCGTCCAGTACCGCCCGGTGGCAGTAAGCCTCAGGCTGCCCGCCCCTGCCCCGCGGCCAGCCGCGATCACCCGATCGAGACTCCCGTTCGACGCCCACCCCACAAAGTCGGAACGACAACAGCTTCTCAGCTTGACTCTGTCGGGGATCTTGGAGTCGTCGAGGTCAGCTGCCCAGGCTTCGCCACGACTTCGGCCGGGGGATTTCGCGCCGGTCGAGGTAGTTCTGGAAGGCGGTTGGTCGGCGGGGCATGGGGGCTTCCTCGGTGGGTGGAAGTCCGCTGAGGCGTTCGATGTTGACGGCGATGGCCGTCAGAACGTGCTGGACGTGTGCCTTTCCCTATGCCCGAACGTTTCAGGCCCTGTTTGCCGCGGTCGACCGGTGAGCGTCCTGCGACCTCGCCGCCTCCGGGAGCCTTGGTGATCGAGCCGTCGACGGCTATCTGGTCGAGGACGAGGCCGACGCTCCGGTCGTAGGACTCCAATGTGATCTGTTTGAGCCGGGCGAAGACACCGAGTCGGATCCACTCGTCACGTCGGTTGCGGATCGTGGTGGCCGAGCACGTCGTGTCGGCAATCGCCTCGTAAGAACAGCCGAAGCGCAGTAGTTGCAGGAGCTTGTCGAAGATGATCCGGTCGCTGACCCGAGGGAGGTGGCAGCCGAGCGGATGGTCCGGATGGTATGTCGGCCGCTCGGGCAGCAGGGCCGCGAATTGGTCCCAGAGTGGTTCGGTCAGCCATGATGGCAGCGCGGGCACAGGTATCCCCAGTGATCACAGAGCGTCGCAACTCCATGATCACCGGACCTGTGCCCGTTCTGTTGCCGGGGCCCGCCACCGCTCCTATCTGTGAAGTGGTGTGCCCTCCAGCCGTCCATCCGGGATTGTCCGACCGCAGAGCCTGAGTGCCAGGTCTTCGGCGGCGCCGCGCAGTGCCGGGCCCGATCCGTACGACCAGTCAAGGTCGGTGGCCTGGAAGCTGCGTCCATCGATGTTGATGCCGAAGTGTGTGTGCCTGCCGCCCTCGGTGAGGTCGTTGAGGACGACCCGGATGGTCTCGTCGGGTGAGCGGCGCGGCACCCCGAGCGGCACGGTCACGTCGAGGCCGTGGATCACCACATGATTGAGCGCGCCGTGGTACCCGCCGCCCGGCGGCGTCCAGCGGTGCATCACGTCGGCGCGTAGGTTGGCGACGAGCTGGTCCGTCGGCAGTTCAGCGTCCCGGCCGGCGATCTGGTTCGACAAGCGGCTGAAGTCAAAGCCGCAGTGGCGCAACTCGGCCATGAACTCCTCTTCGGAGTACCGGGTCGCCATGGTCAGGTGCGCGATCACTTCGCGAACCCGCCAGCCCTCACACATGGATGGCGTATCCCACTGCGCATCAGAGGCGGAGTCGAGCAGGTTTTCGTTAGTTCTGTGGTGTTTGGGGATGAATGGTCAGGCCGGTGTGGGTGAGGAAGGACCACGGGAGTTGCTCGCTGGAGCAGACTCGGTGGATGCCGCGTTCGGCTGCGTCAGCGACATCGGCGAGGTGGTCGCCGGCGAGGTTGGCCAGCTCGCGGGTCTTGATGGCCGACCACAGCAGTTCGACCGGGTTGAGTTCGGGTGCGTAGGCCGGCAGCCGCTCAAGCGTCAGCCAGTCCTGCTCGGCCACCCAGGCCCGCATGCCCCGGCTCCAGTGGGCGGACAGTCCGTCCCATACCAGCACCACCGGCTCACCGGCGTAGAAGGTCTTGATCTGTTCCAGCACCTCGATCAGGGAAGTGGTGTCGTAGCTGCCCGGCTTGAGGTGGAAGCACAGCCGCGGGCCGCGTGGGGGGTCGGCGGCGTGGTAGCCCAGCGCGGCGGCCATCCCGGCTCGTTTCCAGTTCAGCCGGTGCCGCAGAGTAGGGGTGCGGCCGCGGGGTGCGTAGGTGCGGCGCACCTCGGGCAGCAGCGATACGCCTGATTCGTCGAGGAACACGATCCAGGCACGTTTCTTCACCGCCCCTTTTTG
>NZ_JAGMUE010001018.1:0-622 GCF_019049165.1 Streptomyces sp. AC627_RSS907 | reverse complement strand
GTGTAGAGGCGTTCGGTCGCCCAGAACGGGTAGCTGTCCGGCTTGTTCAGTACGATTTCCGGCGCCTTCCCGTTGAGTTGGACGGCGGTGAGAGCACGGCGAGAGCTTGCGGAGTACGTCTCCGCGTAACCGATCGCCCCTGGCGCCCCCTCGATGGCGTCCAAGGCGGACTCCGTGTCCGAAGCCTCGCAGTGCCGGGAGCGGGAGGACGGTTGGTTGTTCCTGGTGGTGCAGTCGGAAAGCCCGATGAGCTGGCCGGTGGGTATGCCCTCCAGCACCTCCCGTTCGAAGGTGATGCGGGTGCCGGACTGGGAGTCCCGGGTGATCAGGCTGATCGGCAGGTTCTTGCCGCCCACGTCTTTCCAGTTGGTGTGTTTGCCACTGAAAATCCCGCGCAGTTGTTCCGTAGTGAGGTCCTTGACGCCGCTCCCACGGTTGACCACCACGCTGAGCGGGACGACGCTGACCGGTCGGTGTGCGGTCAGGCCCTTGTAGCTGTTGGTCTCTGGGGCCCGGACATCCGACATGGCGATGAAGGCGGGCTGGCGGTCGGGGTCTTCGCGGCCGGCGTGACTCAGGTTCCTGAGCCCGTTCAGGCTACCGTTGGCACGCACTTCGATCT
>NZ_JAGMUE010001017.1:0-709 GCF_019049165.1 Streptomyces sp. AC627_RSS907 | reverse complement strand
GTTCTTCGCCACTGTGCCATTCGAGGACTGCCTCCCCCACGTACAGGGGAGCCAGACATGACAGGCATGCCTGACTGGATTCCGCCTGGTGGTGGTGTCCGTTGGACGCGGGTGGGGGAGTTGGGGTGGCACAGCCTGACGCTGCCGTTGTACCTGGGCAACCGAGTGCTGTCGGCGCTCGGCGAGGCGGGTGGGGCGGTGATCCAGGAGGACGTGGAGCAGCGGCTGACCTGGCTGATCGAGCCGGATTTGGCGGCCGTACAGCACCTGCGCGACCATCCCGAGGTCACGCTCGCGGGCAACGACGACAGCTACCTCTTCGTTCCCGGCATGACCCGTGACCACACCGTGTGGTGGCGCGTCACCCCCACGCCCGAGCGGTTGATGACCGACGCCGGTCTGCTGGCGGACGCGTTCGCGGTGGTGCGGCCGAGGACGGGTGGTCGTCCGTGATCGACCTCGATTGGTCCCCGCCAGTGGGTGAGGACGTGATGTTGCTGCCGGCGGGCTGGCAGTGGGACGCGGTGCGCACGTCCACCGTCATCGCGGACGCCGCCTTCCGGATCCTGGACGGTACGGAGAACTGCGCGGCCATCATCGACCCCCGCACCGGGTGGGTGTACTGGCTGTTGCCGCCTGGGGCGTTGGGTGAGTTCGCGCACTGGGAGCGGCTGGAGCAGCACGTTTCGTTGATCGCGGCAGGTAGTGG
>NZ_JAGMUE010001016.1:0-849 GCF_019049165.1 Streptomyces sp. AC627_RSS907 | reverse complement strand
TGCTAGGGTCGAGAGCATCCCGACGCGACGCGCCGTACCGGGTCAGGCAAAGACGACGCACCCCTGTTGAAGCACGTGGTTCACGGAGGTGCCGTCATGGCTTGGATCTTGCTGATCGTCGCCGGCCTGCTGGAGGTGGGCTGGTCGATCGGGATGAAGTACACCGAGGGGTTCACCCGGCTGTGGCCGAGCGTGTTCACCGGCGCGGGGATCGTCGCGAGCATGGTGTTGCTGGCGCAGGCCGCCAAGACGCTGCCGATCGGCACCGCCTACGGGGTGTGGGTCGGCATCGGCGCGGC
Source organism: Streptomyces sp. AC627_RSS907 (assembly GCF_019049165.1). Lineage (NCBI taxonomy): Bacteria > Bacillati > Actinomycetota > Actinomycetes > Kitasatosporales > Streptomycetaceae > Streptomyces > Streptomyces sp. AC627_RSS907. Next base: position 550 of record NZ_JAGMUE010001016.1, on the reverse strand, counting down.
CGGGGCCGCCGTGCTCGGCATGGTGGTGCTGAACGAGCCCGCCACCGCGGCCCGGATCTTCTTCGTGGTGCTGCTCCTCGTGGCGGTCGTCGGCCTCAAGGCGACGTCGGGCCACTGACGCCCGCACGGTCCGAGCCTCTCGGTTCCCCTCAGCAGCCTCGTCCCCACGCACCAGCAGAACAGCCGCTCCCGGTCGGGAGCGGCTGTTCTGTCGTCGGGGCCGGTCTGTCGTGGGGGCCGGCCGTCGTCGTCGCTGTTGTCGTGGCCGTACCGGGTCGGCGTGGGGTGGCGGCCTAGAAGTCGTCGTCCGGGTCCGTGCCGAGGTCGGGCAGGGTGCCGCCCGGGTCGCCGCCGCCGGGGCCGGCTCCGCCGGGGTCGCCGGTCGCGCCGCCGGGGGCGCCGGTTCCGCCCGGGTCGCCGGTCGCGCCGCCCGGGTCGCCGCCGCCGGGGCCGCCGGCGCCGCCCGGGCCGCCTATGGCGCCGCCCGGATCACCGGTGGCGCCGCCGGACGGCGCGTCCGTCGGCGGGGTGAAGGTGGGCTCGGTGGGCA
>NZ_JAGMUE010001015.1:0-580 GCF_019049165.1 Streptomyces sp. AC627_RSS907 | reverse complement strand
GGCCGAGGGCGGGCGCGGGCCCCGAACGGGTGCTGCCCGCGACGCGGGAGTTGCTGGGCGCGGTGGGCGAGGTGCCCGCGCTCGTGGTGGGCCGGCGCGCGGACGTGCTCGCGTGGAACGGCCCGGGGCACGCCCTGCTGGCCGGCCACCTCGACCCGGCGAGCCCCGACCGCCAGGACGACCGGCCGAACCTGGCCCGCCTCCTCTTCCTCGACCCGCACGGCCGCGACCTGTACGTCGACCGGCGGCGCAAGGCCCGCGCCATGGTGAGCAACCTGCGGCACGTCGCCGGCCGCTGCCCCGGTGACGCCCGCCTGGCCGCGCTGATCGGGGAGCTGTCGATCGGCAGCCCGGAGTTCGCCGCGCTCTGGGCCGACCACCGCGTGCACCCGTGCGAGGGCGACGTGTACGAGCTGCGCCACCCGGTCGTCGGCTCGCTCACGGTCACCCAGCAGAACCTGCCGCTGCCACGGTCGCCCGGGCAGTCCCTGGTACTGGTCACCGCCGCCGCCGACTCGGCGTCCCAGCACGCGCTGACGCTGCTGGCGCAGGCGCGGCGCCGGCACCCCGTGGCAGCCCC
>NZ_JAGMUE010001014.1:0-638 GCF_019049165.1 Streptomyces sp. AC627_RSS907 | reverse complement strand
GGGCGCGGGCAAGGGTGCGGCGGGCCCGTAGATCATCATGAGCACGGCCACGGGCGGCCACACGGCGCGCAACGAGGGCGCCCACAGCGCGCGCGGCAGCGCGGGCAGCGTACGCAGCACCGCACTGGGCGCGGTGGCGGCGTGCACGAGCATGACCGGATCGCCGTGGCCGTGGGTGGCGTACCGGTGGGTGGCGGCCCGTACGAGCCGGCCGAGCTGCTCGTACGCCAGGTCGGGGTCGTCGGGTACGTGCAGCGCGCCGGCCGCCTGCTGCCAGCCGGGGACGGTGGGGACGCGGGCCAGCCGGTCGCGGATGCCGCCGCTCTGGTCCGCCAGGCGGGGGAGCGTGGCGAGCGCTACCGCGGGGGGCGCTGCCGCGGCGAGCGCTGCCGCGGGGGGAGCCGCGCCGCCGCCGTCCACCGCGCCCGGCAGCGGCTGGTGGCGGGCGGCCCAGTAGCCGAGGGCCTCGGCCAACTCGGTCAGGCGCGGGCCGCTCGGGGCGGGTGAGGCGTGCGGGACGGTGAGTACGGGTGCCGAGCCCGTGGTGGTGCCGGGGGCGGCGTGCGGTGTGTGTGCGGCGCGCGCGGTCTGTTCGTCGTCGAGCAACGTACGGACCGAGTGCCCCACCCGGATCACGC
>NZ_JAGMUE010001013.1:0-617 GCF_019049165.1 Streptomyces sp. AC627_RSS907 | reverse complement strand
CCCCCCTCACGCGTCACCCCCGCGCCCCGACTGCCCCGGTGCCTCCGGCACCCGGAACCCACACTCCTCGGGCGTCTTCCCGTTCGCCGTCATGACCCCCGCCGCCTCGTACCCGTCCGACCAGAAATACGCACCGGCCCCGGCAAGGGAGTCCAGGGTGAGTTGCACGTGCCGCGCATTGGGTCGGATCTCGTTCTTCTTCGCCGCCTCCATGTCGAACAGCGAGTTCTCGTACGCGCACTGGAACTCCCGGTCGGATACGGCCCGCCAGCCGCCGCCCAGGCCATTCCGCCCACATTCGGCGAGGAAGAACCTCAGCACGACACCGGCCACGGTGTGAATTTCATGCTCGCCGGTGAGTACGTAGCGCAAGGCGCGCGTGTAGCCCGCCGAGAACCCGGACTCGCCGTCCCTGGCAAGCGGTACGTCGTCGGGTTCGGTCGCGTCACTCATCGGGACCCCCCGCACGGTGCCGGGGGCAGCGACAGGGCCCCCAGGCGGTGGAGAGGTACTTGGCCTCAAGTTCCCCGGGAGTGACGGTGTCTGGGTCGATGTGGACGGTGGTGGTCGGGGCGACCGGTACCGGCTGTTCGCCGGGGCGTTGGCGGTAGACCCGC
>NZ_JAGMUE010001012.1:0-573 GCF_019049165.1 Streptomyces sp. AC627_RSS907 | reverse complement strand
GCCCCAACGTGACTATCCAGATCCTGCCGTTCGATGGCCCGGTTGCTTTCGGCACGTCCTTCACCCTTGCCGTGCCCGCAGAGGTCGAGCTGAGCACGGTTGTCGTTGGACACGTTGAGAAGTCGCTGTACCTAGGAGATAGTGACTCGCTTTCCAGGTACAACCAGTGGTTCGCTAGCCTGAGCGATAGGGCGCTGCCTCCCGTGGACGCATCCGTGCAGCCAGAGGCACACCGTGTGAAGGACTCGCTGGGACTGATCCAGCGAATCTTGTACTCCTTGCTATAGGAAGGCATGGATGAACCAGTTGCGTTGGCGCAAGTCGAGCTTCAGTGAACCGGGCTCGGACACGTGCGTAGAGATAGCCGGCAGCTCCACCAGCGGTCCACACCTCCGCGAAAGCACCGACCCCGCCACGGTGATCACCACCACCCGACCCGCGCTCCGCGCGCTGCTGGTTGCCGTCAAGCGGGGCCAGTTCGCCGACGGGGCGCGCTGACGGCGAGGGAAGCCCAACGCCAGCGACTACGTCAGGGACGCGCGGCGCTCGCGCCACTCCGGGGCGAGCACCGAC
>NZ_JAGMUE010001011.1:0-726 GCF_019049165.1 Streptomyces sp. AC627_RSS907 | reverse complement strand
CTACGGCACCTGGCGGGCTTCGGGTTGGTCCGGGATGCCGAAGCCGGGCCGGACCGTCGGCAGCGGCGATGGCAGGCGGCGGCGCGTGGGTTCCGGTTCCAGACGCCGAAGGACGGGGAGGGTGGCTCGGCCGCGCGGGCGCTGTCCCGGGAGATGTTCGCGCGCTACGGGGATCTGCCGAGCAGGTGGCTGACCGAGGTCGAGCCCCACCTCGACCCGGCCTGGCAGCAGGCCGCTGGTCTGGCCAACACCCGGGTGGTCGTTTCGGCGGAGGAACTCGCGGCGATTCAGGACGGTATCGAGCGGGTGCTGGCCCCGTACGTGACGCGCGACGCCGCCGAGCGGCCGACCGGCAGTCGCGGCGTCCGACTGATGCGCTATGTCCTGCCGGAACGGGACCAGGAGTCGGCGGATGAGACGCCATGAGCACTGCGAAGATCGATGCCCCGGTGTCCCTGTGGCGTGATCGGCGGTTCCGTCGGTTCTGGGCCGGGCAGTCCGTTTCGGAGTTCGGTGACCGCATATCCGAACTGGCCCTGCCGCTGATCGCCGTCACGGCGTTGAGCGCCTCGGCCAACCAGGTGGCGTGGCTGACCGCGCTCATCTGGACACCGAATCTGTTGGCGATTCTCCTGGGGGCGTGGGTCGACCGTCAGGTGCGTAAGCGTCGCCTGATGGTCCTGGCTGACCTGGTGCGCGGCGCGGTGTTGCTGAGCCTCCCCGTGG
>NZ_JAGMUE010001010.1:0-677 GCF_019049165.1 Streptomyces sp. AC627_RSS907 | reverse complement strand
GGCCAGCACGGAGGCCACCGGCAGCGCGGGGACCAGCGGGGCGCGGAAGCCGCGCGGCAGGTCGGGGCGGGTGCGGCGCAGGATGACCACGCCGATGGCGACCACGACGAAGGCGAACAGCGTGCCGATGTTCACCAGCTCCGCCAGTTCGGCCAGGCTGGTGAAGCCGGCGATGACGGCGACCACGGCGCCGAGCAGCACGGTGGACCGGTAGGGCGTGCCGAAGCGCGGGTGGACCTGCGAGAAGGCCCGGGGCAGCAGCCCGTCCCGGCTCATGGCGAAGAACACCCGGGTCTGGCCGAGCAGCAGGATCAGGCACACCGTCGTCAGTCCGACCGCGGCGCCGAAGCTGATGAGGCCGGAGTAGAACGGGTGCCCGCTCGCCTTGAACGCGTCGGCGAGCGGGGCGTCCACGGTCAGTTCGGTGTACTTCCGCATGCCGGTGACCACCAGCGAGACGGCGACGTAGAGCAGCGTGCAGATGGCCAGCGAGCCCAGCAGGCCGCGCGGCACGTCGCGCTGCGGGTTCCGGGTCTCCTCGGCCGCGGTGGCCACGATGTCGAAGCCGATGTACGCGAAGAAGACGACGGCCGCCGCCGTGAAGACGCCCTGCACGCCGAAGGTCGTCGGCTCGTACCCGAACATGACCTGGATGAGCGGGGCGGTCAACCCCGAGC
>NZ_JAGMUE010001009.1:0-589 GCF_019049165.1 Streptomyces sp. AC627_RSS907 | reverse complement strand
CGGCACCGCCTACCGCGCCGGCCAGCCCGCGCCCCCGCCCGCCGGCCCGCGGCTGCACTGGAAGGACCTGCTGCGCGGCATCGTGCTGCGCCCGGGCCCGACGTTCTGGCAGATGCGCGACTACCCGATGTGGCCCACGGCGCTGACCGTGACCTTCGTCTACGGGCTGCTCGCGGTCTTCGGCCTCGACCAGGCGCGCGAGGAGGTGCTGAACGCCTCGCTGTCCAACAGCATCCCGTGGATGCTCAGCACCGCGGTGGCGGTCATGCTGAGCGGCCTGATCCTGGGCGCGGTCACCCACACCCTGGCCCGCCAACTCGGCGGCGACGGCGCCTGGGCACCGACCATCGGCCTGTCGATGCTGATCACCTCCATCACGGACGCGCCGCGCCTGCTGTTCGCGATGTTCCTGGGCGGCGACAGCTCCCTGGTGCAGATCCTGGGCTGGGCGACCTGGCTCGCGGCGGGCGCGCTCTTCACGTCGATGGTGAGCAAGTCCCACGACCTGCCGTGGCCCAAGGCACTGGGCGCCAGCGCGATCCAGCTCGTCGCGCTGCTGTCGAGCATCAAACTGGGCACGCTGTAGGGC
>NZ_JAGMUE010000103.1:20113-61622 GCF_019049165.1 Streptomyces sp. AC627_RSS907 | reverse complement strand
CCCCAACTCCGCCCCGACGCAGCCGGATCCCACCCCCCGAAACCCCCGCAGACCCCACGGCGCGAACACCGGGGGCCTGCGATGGGGTAGAGTGAGCGAGCGTCCAGGCACCGACCACGGTCGGCGTCTTACGCGGGTGTAGTTTAATGGTAGAACATCAGCTTCCCAAGCTGAGAGCGCGAGTTCGATTCTCGTCACCCGCTCCATGTGTAACCCCGGGCCACTGGCCCGGGGTTTTGTTGGCCAACGGAGGCTCGGCTCTCTCGTCCGGGGCGGTCAGTCGGGCTGGGGCTTCCACTCCTCCGCCAGGATCGCGTGTACTACCGAGTCCCGCCAGTGGCCCGCCTTCTGGATGTGACCGCGGATCGTGCCCTCCTCCGTCATGCCTGCCGCGACCATCGTGCGTGCCGAGGCGGCGTTGAGGGGGGAACGGGCGCCCCAGACGCGGTGGAGGGACAAATCCTCGAAGGCCAGCGCCAGCAGGAGGCGTACGGTCTCGGTACCGTAGCCGACGCCCCAGGTGTCCGGGCGAAGGGCGAAGCCCATAGTGGCCGCGCGCTGCTGATGGGGATCCATCGCCAGCCGGGCGAAGCCGATCAGACGGCCGGAGGGCGGGGCGACCACGGCGAGCGCGTACTCGGTGCGGGGCTCCGCCGTCGCTGCCGCGAGGGAACGGGCGACGATGTGGCCGGTCTGTTCCCGGGTGCGGGGTTCGAACGACAGGTGTTCCGTCGCCTTGGGGTCACCGTAGACGGCGAACACCGCGTCGACGTCGTCGACGGTGAGTTCGCGGAGGCCGAGGCGCCGGCCGGAACGCTGGACCGGGTACATGCGGGAACCCTATCGCCGCGGCGGAGAAGGGAACGACGACCGCCGGGGCGGGAACACGGCGATCTCCTCTCCCAGGTCGCGGGCCACGACCGCGGTGCGCGCACCGGATGTCGTCAGCGCATGCCTGACCCGCTGCGCGGACACGATGATGCCGTTGTTGCGGTACATCGGCTCCAGGTCCAGCACCGGGCGGATGACCTGTGCGGCCCCATCCACGTCCCCGCTGTGGAGGAGGACGAGGGCCTGGTTGCACTGGGCTCCGGCCAGATCCCCGAAGGCCCAGTTCGGGTCGGCCGGGTCGCTGAATCCCCGTACGGCCCCCTCCGCCTCGCCGAGCAGGACGGCGTCGCCGTGGCCCAGGTGGGCCTCGGACTCCACCGCGTAGTACATCTGCTTCTCCAACGAGTAGGTGAGCAGGCCGCCGAGTTCGTCCAAGTCGTCCGGGACGAAGCTCTCGCGCCGGTCGAACGCCGCCCGGTTGGCGATCCGTACGGTCTCCTCGTCGCCCAGGATCGCGGCAGCCCGCGACTGGAGGCCGAGCAGCCACAGACCGACCGTGCCGCGCAGGTCCGCGGAGAGCGCCGCGCCCTTCTCGGCGTAGAACAGGGCGTCCCCGGGGCGGTCCGCCCAGTACTCGATCAGGGACTGCAGCCCATGGACCAGCGCCAGGAGCCCTGGATGCTCGGCGTCCTTGGCGAAGGAGGTGGCGAGCAAGCTCATGGTCCTGGCCTGCTCCCGGTCCTCCATGTCGTTGAAGCCCTTGGCCACGAGGAACCCCAGGATCCCGGCCAGGAAGTTGAGATCACCAAGCTGCGAGGGGCGGTGCCTGCCGGTCTCCAGGTTGAAGATCACCTGGTCCTGGGCGTCCAGCAGGTCGTCCCAGATCGCCGCCAGCGGGACGCGCGGATAGTCGGTGATCAGTCGGGCCACATGATCGTGCAGCACCGGGAGCGTGCTGTCACCGAGCCTCTCGCGGTCCGTCTGGAGAACGTACTTCCGTGCACGTCGGACGGCCATGGCACCGCTCCTTCTCATCTCGCTCATATCCATGCCGGGTCGGGCAGGCGAGGCGACCGGCGACTGCGGGCCGGCCACGGGGAGGGAGGGTGAGGCGCTGGTTGCCGGCACCTCGGTCCACAGTGCGTCGATGGTGCTGCCGAGCATCTCGGCAATGACGGGACGGAAGACCCGCTGCGGCCTGCGCCCGTCGTAGAACCATCCCTCGAAGGTCTTCGGAGCCGGATCCACGTGCTTCAGGCCGAGCCGCTCCGCCGCCTTCCTGTAGTGCGGGAGAAATTCTTCGGCGCTCCGAATGCCACGCCTCTGAAGTTCCAGCCGGAAGAACAGCACGGTACCTCCCCACGAACCGTCCACCGGACGCGTCGCCCGCGTCACCGCCGTGCCGAGATTAGAGCGTTCTGCTTCTCAACTTGCCCCGCTCGGGCCCCTCTTAGTGGTTCCGAGGTCTGTCCGAGGTGTATCAGAGGTCAAATCGAGGGTCGCGGGTCCGTGCGGCCCCCGGCCAAGCGCGGTCCGGGACGGTCCGGGGCAGTCCGGGGGCAGTCCGGGGATGGAGCCGTCCGACCGGACTTGTCACGCTCCTAGCAGGCAGTGCCGCCTACCGATCCACCAGTCCGACGCCCGATCGCTCCACCTACCGCCAGACCTTCCGCACAACCTTCCAGCCGATGGGGAAGTGCCGACATGACGATGCCGACGACGACCGAGCTACGGCGCCACACCTTCGCCCCGGCCGGGGACCGCCCCCGTGTCCCGCGGGAGAACCTCCCGACGACCGACGATCGCCCCGCGCCCCGGTCGGCCCCGATCCCGGCCCCGGTCCCGGTCCCGGCATCACGCACCCTCGTGGATCGTGTGCGTGACCTGCAGGGTCCTCAGAGCGGCGGCTGGGCCCTCGTACCGCTCGGTGGCCAGCTGTTCGACGTGGTGATCACGGCGGGCGGCGAGATGGGCAGCCGGGTGATCACGATGATGGACGAGATCGAGTGCGACGACCGGGGTGCCCACGAACTCGCCTGCGGTCCGGTCATCGAGGACCCCGACCATGGCTGGCTGTTCTGGCTCGTGCCGCCCGGCACCAGCGAGCGGTGGCAGCCGCACGGGGACGCGGCGTGTCTCGGCCAGCCGCACGTTCTCTCCCTCCCGCCGCTGACCCGCACCCGACCGCCCGGCGTGTTCTGGCGCCGGCGCCTGCGCGGTGACCGTCTGGTGTCACCGGCGCCGCTGTACGACCTCATCGACCGGGTGTCCGGGCCGGGACGGAACGCCTTCCGCTGAGCGTCGGCCGCTGTCCCCAGCACCCGGTCCGCCCTGTCCGGTTGCCCGCCGTTCGCGCCCGCCTCGCGCGCTCGCCCGCATACTGCGCGACGACGTCGAGCAGAACGGCTGGGACCAGGCGGCGGCAGCCGGGCTCAAGATGCTCAAAGCCGCCCCGGTTCCCCCCTGCGTCTTCGAGTCATGCACTCCGGGGCGCTTGCGATCGTTTAGGTCTAGTTTCTTCTTTTGAAGAAGAGAAGAGTGCTCGAATGCATATCGCCGGTAGCTGCTCTTTACCACATGGTTGGGAGACCAGGCGACGAAAGGGACCACACGCAGCGGTGCGTTGGGACTGACTTACACCGGTCCGGGTGCCTGACAGGCGAGGTACCCGCTCCGCCTATCAGCCCGGTGCCTGCAGACACCCGCCCGCACCGGGGCTACTACCGGGGCCGGAAGGGGCAGCAGAACGTTCGCGTGGCTGATGAGAGGCCATCGCGAGCCGGAACGCCGGACGAACGAACGCAGTACGCTGAGTCGCGCGGGACCAGGCCCGCCGCACAGTGTCCGGGAGGCGTGTCATGACTGCCGAGATGGTGGCCCCGGCGTGGATGCACGAGCAGATCACGGCGGAGGAGTACGAGTCGTGGTCCGGGGAGCAGTGCGCCGGCATCGAGATCGTGGATGGAATGGTCGTCGTGAGTCCCAGCGCGTCCAAGCGGCACAATCGGCTGGCTCGGTTCCTGGCCAACGCCCTGGACGCCGCCGCGGGCCCGGACTGGAACGCCGACACTGATTTCGATGTCCGGCTCCAGGACGTCCCGCTGACCAATCGCCGCCCCGACGTCATCGTCTACCGTGCGGACACGATCGACATCATGCCCACCCGGCCCGAGCACGTACTGCTCGTGGCCGAGGTCGTTTCGCCGGGCTCGGAGACCACCGACCGGATCGTGAAGGTGGAGCAGTACGCCAGGGCCGGGATCGGCTTCTACTGGCGTGTCGAGCAAGCCGCGACGGGTGCACCGTTGGTGTACACGTACCTGCTCGACCCCGCCACGAGGACGTACCGCGAGGGGGATGTGTTCGCTGGCGTTCTGAAGATCACCGCCCCCTTCGCGGTGGAGATCGACCTCAGTCAGATCTGAACCGTCGCACTTCGGGCACGAAGGCTGCCCGGGGTGCGGCCCAGCGCCCGCCTGATTCCTGCTATGCCAAAACGACGAGTCTCCTCGTCCGACCGCAACATCGAGGCGTCCAGCCTGCGTCGGCGTCTCCGCACCCCTGAGCGGACCGCTCGGTGCGGTCGTGCCCACCGTGTGCCCTTCAGCGCGGACAACCACAGTCAGCAGGAGTGCGACCCGTAGGTTCACACCACCATCGATGAGCCCTTATACGCAGGTCAAGAGGGTGCGACCGCCCAAGCGCCGTCGCTTCCCAAGCTGAGAGCGCTAGTTCGGTTCTCGTCGCCCGGGCCGGATCGCGGCGGACCGGGGCGTCAGGATCACGGCGCCGGCCTGCGCGGCGGGGGTGGTGGCGGTGGTGGGCGCCGTCCACCTGACCGTCCGCCGCGGCCTGGTCCTGTTGCCCCTTCCTCGACCCGTCAGGCCCCCGAAGGGAGCAGCGCGACGGACGTCGCCGCGAGCCTCCTCCTGATCGCGGTGCTGCAGTTCTTCGGCTGCGGACAGAACATCGGCGTCGGCCTGCTGCGCGGCCTGGACGACACCAGGAGCGGCCTGCGCATCACCCTCGTCGGCTGCTGGCTGCTCGGCCGGCTCGCCGGCTTGGACACCGTCGGCGTCCGGCTCGGCCTCCTCACCGGCCTCGCGGCCACCGCCCTGCTTCTGCCGCACCGCTACCCGCAGGCACTGTCCCATCGGGCCGCCGGAGTACCGGCTGCTGCTTGAGCCCCGTCGACCACGGCGCCTCCACGGGGCAGCCGACGGGGGACTGCGGGGCCCCGGCACAACCAGCGGAATCGCCACTTTCGACACAACGTACTCTTAGGCCAGCCTTGGCTAACCAACAGAGAGAGGGCGCATGTCGAGAGCCGCAAGCCGCCGCGTGGGGTGGATGGCCGCCGGCCTTCTCTTGCTGCTGCTGGCGGTGGTGCTGAGTCTCGCCGTCGGCAGCCGCGCGATCGCGCCCTCAGTCGTGTGGGACGCGTTGGTGCACGGCGGGGTGAGCGACGACGCTCAGGTCGTACGGTCGTTGCGGGTGCCGCGGACGGTCATCGGGGTGCTGGTCGGCATCGCGCTCGCCGTCGCCGGAACGGTTCTGCAGGGGATCACCCGCAACCCGATCGCCGAGCCGGGCATCCTGGGCATCAGCCAGGGGGCATCGCTGGGTGTCGTCTGCGCCATCGCCTTCCTCGGGGTGCACTCACTGACCGGATACGTCTGGTACGCGTTCGCGGGCGCCGGCGTCGCCGCGGTGGGCATCTACGCCGTCGCAGGCAGCGGTCGGGACGGTGCCACCCCGGTCAAGCTGGCCCTCGCGGGGGCCGCCGTGAACGCGTTCCTCGCCTCCCTGATCTCGGCGATCCTGACGACCAACGCCCGGGCCCTGGACGAGTTCCGCTTCTGGGACGTCGGTTCGATCAGCGGCCGGGACGCGTCGATCGCGGGGCAGGTCTGGCCCTTCCTGCTCGCCGGACTGCTCCTGGTGCTGAGTATGGCCCGCGGCCTGGACGCCCTCGCGCTCGGGGACGACATCGCCCGGGGACTCGGCCGCAATGTCGCACTGCTGCGGGCGACCGGCGCCCTGGGCGCGACCGTGCTGACGGGCGCTGCGGTCGCGGCGGCGGGCCCCATCGCCTTCACCGGCCTCGCCGTACCGCACATCGCCCGCGCGCTCGTGGGTCCGCAGCATCGCTGGCTGCTGCCCATGGCCGCGCTGCTCGGGCCGGTGATGCTGCTCCTGGCGGACGTCCTCGGCCGGGTCGTCGTACCTCCGTCGGAGGTGCCGGTGGCCGTGATGACCGCGCTGGCGGGGGTGCCGTTCCTGGTCGTGATCGTGCGGCGGAAGAAGGCGGTGACGGTCGCATGACGCACGTTCCCCAGCGCGCTCCCCTCCGGCCCGCCGGGCACTGGGCCCTGCGGGCCGGGCGCAGCAGCAGCTTCCTGCTGCACCGCCGGGCTCTGACCGTGGCCGGCGTCCTCGCCGTCCTGCTCGCCGGCGCCGTCGTGGTGTCGCTGTGCGTCGGGGAGTCGTACGTCTCTCCGGGCGAGGTCGTCCGCGTGCTGCTCGGTCTGCCCAGCCCCGACGAGCTCGTCGTGGGCACGCTCCGGCTGCCGCGGCTGGTGGCCGGGCTGCTCGTGGGCGCCGCCTTCGGTGTCTCCGGGGCGCTGATCCAGACCGTGGCCCGCAACCCGCTCGCCAGCCCCGACGTCATCGGCGTGACGCACGGGGCGGGCGCGGCGACGGTCGCCGCGATGACCTTCGGGGTCACCTCGTACGCCGCCCTGCCCTACGTGTCCGTGGCGGGTGGTCTCCTCGCCGCCCTGCTGGTCTACCTGCTCGCGTGGCGGGGCGGGCTCGCCGCATCCCGTTTCGTCCTGATCGGCATCGGCATCTCGGTGGCGCTCGGCTCGCTGACCCGGCTGTTCGTGACCAAGGGCGACTACCTCGTCGCCCAGCAGGCCAAGACCTGGCTCACCGGATCCCTCAACGGCCGCGGCTACGACCAGGCGGCACCGCTCGCGACGGTCCTCGTCCTGCTGCTGCCGTTCCTGCTGTGGGCGGCGCGGGCGCAGCGCGGGTCGGCGTTCGACGAGGACACGGCCACCGCCCTCGGCATCCGGCTCGGGCGGACGCGGCTCGGGCTGAGCCTCCTCGGTGTCGTCCTCGCGTCCGTGGCGACCGGTGCCGCGGGCCCCGTCGACTTCGTGGCGCTGCTCGCCCCGCAGATCGCCCGCCGGCTCACCCGCACCCCGCACATCCCGCTGGTGTGCTCGGCGCTCATGGGCGCGCTGATCGTGGTCGTCGCGGACCTGCTGGCCCGTCGCCTGCTGTCGCCGCTGGAACTTCCGGTCGGCGTGTTCACCGCCCTGGTGGGCGCCCCTTACCTGATGTGGCTGATCGTCCGCACCCGTAGCAGCCGTACCGGAGGAACCGCGTGACCGGCAACCCCCCGACCGCCGACATGACCGAGGACCGGCCGAGCACCCCCGTGACCGGCGCTCGCCTCACCGCACGGGGACTCACCCTCGCCTACGAGGACCGGGTGGTCGTCGAGGACCTGGACGTGGACATCCCGGACGGCAAGGTCACTGTCATCGTCGGCCCCAACGCCTGCGGCAAGTCCACGCTGCTGCGCGCGCTGGGCCGGCTGCTGAAGCCCCGTGAGGGCGCGGTGCTCCTGGACGGCACCGACCTGTCCCGCATCCCGAGCCGGCGGATCGCCCAGGTGGTCGGGCTGCTGCCGCAGACTCCGGTGGCGCCGGAGGGGATCACGGTCGCGGACCTCGTCGCGCGTGGCCGGATGCCCCACCAGAAGTGGTGGCGGCAGTGGTCCGAGGCGGACGAGGCGCAGGTCGCCGAGGCGATGGAACGCACCTCGACCGTCGACCTCGCGGAGCGTCAGGTCGACGAACTGTCGGGCGGCCAGCGCCAGCGCGTGTGGATCGCCATGGCCCTGGCCCAGGACACGGACCTGCTGCTGCTCGACGAGCCGACGACGTATCTGGACATCGCCCACCAGGTCGAAGTCCTGGATCTTGTACGTCAGTTGAACCGCGAGCGCGGCCGGACGGTGGTGGCGGTGCTGCACGACCTGAACCAGGCGGCGCGCTACGCCGACCACCTGATAGCCATGCGGGCCGGGCGGATCGTGGCGCAGGGGCCGCCCGCCGACATCGTCACCGCCGAACTCGTCGGGGAGGTCTTCGGTCTGGCGTCGGTCGTCGTACCGGATCCGGTGACGGGGGATCCGCTGGTGGTGCCCGGTCCTCCAGGGCCGACGGAGCGTCGAGGCGGAGTGTGACCGGAACCCCTGCCTCCCGGGGTATGACCGGTCACAAGATTCACATAAGGTAAGGCTTGCCTATTTTTTCGGCCACATTGTCCTTGTCCGACGGGAGTCCTCCATGTCCGTCCGCCGCCGCGGCACCGCCGCAGCAGCCCTCGCTCTCGCCGCCGCCCTCGCCCTGACGGCGTGCGGTGGTTCCTCCGACGGGGAGGGCACGTCCGCCGGGGCCGGGGCCGGCTCCGGCGACAAGAAGGCGGTCGCGAAGGGCGGGCACGAGTTCGCCGACGCGGCGAAGAAGACCGCCGCGATGGGCACCGACGCCAAGGCCGGCGAGTGGCCGCGCACCATTACCCACGCCATGGGCAAGACCGAGCTCAAAGCCCAGCCCGAGCGTGTCGTCGTCCTCGACGTGGGCGAGCTCGACAACGTGGTCTCGCTGGGCGTCAAGCCGGTCGGCCTCGCCCCCACCGAGGGTTCCCCCGAGCTGCCGTCCTACCTGAAGAAGGACGCGGGCAGCCCGAAGAACGTCGGCACCATCAACACCCTCAACCTCGAGGCGATCGCCGCGCTCAAGCCGGACCTGATCCTGGGCAGCCAGCTGCGGGCCGCCGACAAGTACGACGAGCTGTCCCGGATCGCACCGACCGTCTTCTCCCTCCGCCCGGGCTTCACCTGGAAGGAGAACTACCTCCTCAACGCGGCCGCCCTCGACAAGACCGCCGAGGCGAAGCAGAAGCTGGCGGCCTACGAGAAGAAGGCCAAGGCGCTGGGCACGAAGCTCGGCACCGACAAGCCCACCGTCTCGATGGTCCGCTACCTGCCGGACGGCGTGATCCGCCTGTACGCCAACGCCTCGTTCATCGGCACGATCCTGAAGGACGCCGGTATTCCGCGGCCCAAGAACCAGGACATCAACGACCTGGCCGCCGAGATCAGCGCCGAGAACATCGACCAGGCCGACGCCGACTACGTCTTCACCGGCGTCTACGGCGACCCGAAGGCCACGGACAAGTCCAAGGCCCAGGGCAACCCCTTGTGGAAGAACCTCGGTGCGGTCAAGGCAGGCCACGCCTATGACGTCCCGGACGAGACGTGGTACCTCGGCCTCGGCGTGACCGCCGCCGACAAGGTGCTCGCCGACCTGGAGGAGCACCTCACCAAGTAGACCCGGCCGGCGGACCGGCTGCGCTCACCCGGGTGTGATGGTCCAGGGTGACGACTGTTGCCGGCGCCCGCCCCTGGCATCGGACTGCCTGTGCTGGTCGGAGCTACAGAGCCCGTCCAAGCGCCGTCGCTTCCCAAGCTGAGAGCGCGAGTTCGGTTCTCGCCACCCGCTTCACGAAGCAGGCCCAGGTCAGAGACCTGGGCCTGCTTGCTGTCTGTCTGTGGTTCGTTCCGGTCAGGCGTCGGCGGCCCGGTTGCGGCGGCGGGCGACGATCACCGTGCCGACGCCGAGCACGAGCGCCGCGCCGCCCGCCAGGGCGACCTTCGGCAGGGCGTCGCTCGAGCCCGTGTCGGCGAGCGAGCCGCGGCCGGCCGTCGTGTTCGCCGGAGTGGTGGACGTGCCGCCCTGCCCGGTGGGCTTGTTGGGAGTGCCGGGCTTGCCCCCGGAGTCCTCGTTCCCGTCCTTGTCCGGGTCGCCGGCGCTGCCGCTGCCCTTGGCCAGGATCTGGAAGTCGTAGTGCTCGAGGTCCGGGTAACCGCCGCAGGAGTCGTCCTCGTTGACGTAGTCGGCCGTGGCGAACGCGGTGCCCTGCCCGGACGGGATGTCCGCGTCGACCTTCAGCCGCAGCTTGACGTCGACCGAGGACTTCGCCTTGAGGGCGCCGAGGGACGTTCCGTCCAGCAGGTCGGCGTCGCGCCAGTCCGGGTCCGCGGCGGTGGACCACTCCAGGTCGAGAGAGGAGTCGAGTTCCTTGAGACCCTTGTCGTCGAAGGCGTGAACGGCTGCGTACGGGTACACCGCGTCCATCGTCCTGTCGGTGCCGTTGGTGATGCGGAGCGTGAAGTGCTCCGTGGTTCCACCGACGACCTTGTCCGGCAGCCCGCGGACGACGGCGGTGAGCCTGGTCTCGGGGACGCACTCGCCACCCGGCTCCTCGCCCTCCTCGCCCTCCTCGCCCTCGGCGTCCGCGAGCGCCTTCTCTGCGCTGACCAGCTTCTCCTTGGCCTCGTCCCTCGCCTTCTGAAGAAGGCCGATCTTCCGGGACTGGGCCACGCGAGCGTCGTCGTGGGCGGTCGTCGCCTCGGCGACCTTGGTGTCAGCGGCCTTCTTGGCCTCCGCGGCCTGCTGGGCGGCCTTCTCGGCCTCGTCCAGCGCCGTCTGTGCGGCCGCCTTGTCCTCGTCGGTGGTGGCGGCGTCCAGTTCGGCCCGGGCGTCCACGACAGCCTGGTCCGCCTCGGTCTTGGCCTCGGCCGCGTCCTCGGCGGCCTTCTTGGCCTCGATGACCGCGGTCTTGGTCGGGGAGGTCTCCGCCTCCAAGCCCTCCTTGAGGAACCGGACGGCGTCGTTCACCGCGATGACGGCGGCGTCGTACTCCTTCTGCGCGCGCTGGACGGCCTGCTCCAGCTCTTCGATCGTCGGCTTCGCCTTCTGCGTCTGCGCGGCAGGCTTGTCGTCGGCGAAGGCGGGCGCGGCCGAGAGGAGAACGACCGGGGCGGTCACGGCGGCGGCGACGGCGGTGGCGAGAACACGGCGAATCTTCACATGGACCCCTGGTCGGGTGGCGAAAGGTGCGGGGGGCCTCGCGCTTGCGGAATGCTCACGCGGTGCGACGCCCCGGTGATCGTATGACCTGCCTGATCACGGCCACAGGTGACTTTTCGCGCCTTTGCCGGAAGCGCCTCCGCAGGGTACGGACAAACGGCACGGAAGGGCACAGTTGCCCGCGTAGGCCGCGGTTTTTCTGTGAACCATCTCATTTGCTCGGGGTTCCGACGCGGTCAGTCGCACCTGCGGGCACGGCCCGGCTGCAGGTGGCCGGCGGCCGACTCGGCGGCCAGGGCGTCGTCGGTTGTAGGGCGGTGTCGGTATGGGGCGGGTTCGGTATAGGGCGTCGTCGGTTGTAGGGCGGCGCGTGGGGCAGGCCGCCGTGGACGTGCCCAGGTCGCGTTCCGGCGCGCGGACGCGACCTGGGGCAGGGGGTGCGCCCGCCTCGGTCAGCCCGTGTGGACCTTCAGGGCGGAGCGGACGGCCGACTCGAGGGCCCCTTCGATCCAGGCGGGCTTGATCGAGGTGTGGTCCCCCGCGAAGTGCAGCGGTCCTTCGGAGGTGGGGATGTCGGGGAACAGCTCCGTGTGCTGGCCGGGGAAGAGCACGGACGCCTCGCCGTAGGCGTAGTGGTCGCGCGTCCACGACTGGGTGCGGCACTTGGTGGTGAAGAAGACCTCGCACCGGCGGCCGAAGACCGCCTGTACTCCGGCGAGGGCGCGCAGGTAGCGCTCTTCGTCGGCGTAGGAGTCCCACTTGAGGGCGTCGTCGGCCCAGCTGTAGGAGGCGAGCATGATGCCGCCGTCGCTGCCCTCCATGGGGTGGGCGTGCTCGAAGTACATGAAGCGGTTGGCGTTGTCGCTGACGGAGCCGCCACCGCGGATGTGGGCGGCTGCGACCTCGCCCTCCATGGCGGGCCGGAAGGCGGCGAAGCAGTGCTTGTAGTGGTCGGGGACCGTCACCCCCAGGTCCTTCACGGACTTGTGGGCGCCGAGGTACCTGGCGTCCGTGATCTTGCCCGCCCGGTACTTGTCGTAGAGGCCGTCCTCGATGGTGTCGAGGGCCCGCTTCCACTGCTCCTCGGTCAACTCCCACCAGCGCCGGGAGAACTCCAGCAGCACCTTGGTCGCCGCGTCGTAGTGCAGCTCCGTGACGGCCCGGCGCTTGCCGTACGACAGCGGCGGGTCGAAGGTGACGTGACGCAGACCGGAGAAGGGGACGGTGACGATCGCCTCGTCGCCCTCGAAGACCTCCGTGGTGCCCCCCTTGCCCGTCTGGCAGGCCTCGGAGACGGTGTGCACCCGCACCTTGCCGCCGGTGCGTTCGATGCGCACGGCACGCCGGTCGAGCCGCACCTTTCCCTTCACCGGCGCGTACAGCGCGTCGACGAGCCGCGCCGTACCGCCCTTGATCTCCCAGAACTTGGTCTTGGGGTCGATCAGCGCGGCGGACAGGAAGCTGTGCAGGAAGGAGAGGTGCAGCCGCGAGGTCAGGTTCTGGACGGTGCCGACCAGGTCGACGGTCCTGGTGTCGAGCCCCGCGGCTTCGGTGAGGTACCGGTACATGGACCAGTGCCCGTACTTCTTGAGGACCTCGGTCCAGCCGTCGACGAGAGCCGTTCCCTCCTTGCCCCGCACGAGCCGGTGTGCGGGTTCGAGGGCGTCGGCGAGGATCGCGGCGGCGGTCCGCTTCCGGTCGGCGCCGGTGATGCCGAAGGTGTCGTTGACCCTTTCCGGGTTCTTCTCGTAGTCGGCCCGGCGCTCG
The DNA here is from genome assembly GCF_019049165.1 of Streptomyces sp. AC627_RSS907. Taxonomy (NCBI): domain Bacteria; kingdom Bacillati; phylum Actinomycetota; class Actinomycetes; order Kitasatosporales; family Streptomycetaceae; genus Streptomyces; species Streptomyces sp. AC627_RSS907. The sequence goes on along the minus strand of NZ_JAGMUE010000103.1, from coordinate 49,071 downwards.
CGGATGCCGTTGACGTGGATCCAGGCGCGGTTGGTCTTCTTCGCCGGGTCGTCGGGGTCGACGTCCACCAGGTAGAACTCCTGGCGGGGGAGGTCGAACTTCTTGAGCAGGGCCATGAGGAGCGGGTGGCTGTCGGGCAGCCGCATGGCTCCGGCCTCGGCGTACTGCCGGGGGTCGGCGAAGGGCTGCCGGCCCTTCTCGTGCCCGCCCTTGCGGAAGGTCTTGATACGGCCGCCGACCCGGTTGCCGTTGGCCTCGATCACGACGACGTCGTGGCCCGCCCGGTTGAGCAGGTCGGCGGCGAGCAGGCCGGCCGGTCCGGCCCCGACGATCAGGACCCGCTTCGTGGCCTTCGCCCGGCTGGCCGGCAGGCCGTCGTTGACGGCCTTCACGTAGGCCGGGACCAGGGGCTTGTCCTGCTCGTCGTGGACGACGACGGCGCGGGCGACCGTCCTGTACGCCTTGGGGTCGGTGCCGGGCGGTGCGGCGGCCGGCGTGATCGCGGGCGCGGTGGCGGGGCTGAGCGCGGTCGCGGAGGCGGCGGAGGCGGCGGTGAGACCGACGGCGAGCGCCGAGGCGCCGGTCGCCGTGACCACGGAACGCCGCGAAGGCGCGGTGACACGCGGTGCCGGTGACCGAGGCGACGGGTCGTGAGTGCCGGATACGGGCGGGTGTCCCTCGTCCACGGGACGGGGGGTCTTCCCGGACGGCGTGCTCACGCCCGAGGTGTTCGCGTTCTGAGTGTTCATCGCGCATCACTCTTGGTGCACGAGGGACACGGAGGTAGCGCCTTCACACGGACGAGACGCTTAAACCACTCGAACCGGGAATGCGGCCTGTCCCCCTGTTCACCCCCGGGACCGGGCGCACGCGGACAGCACGGACAGCGCGGACGGCACGGGCAGCGCGGACGGCACGGACAGCACGGACAGCACGGACAGCACGGACAGCGTGGGCACAACCCTCGCGGCCCGTCGCGAGTCAGAGTCACCACGATGAGGTGAGGCCTGCCTCCGGGCATCCGGGCCGCCGAGATGGCATACGATCCGCATGCCCTTCCTAAAGAACACGTAAGAGGATGTACACGTCATGACCGTCCGTGCCCCGTATCGTTCCCTTCGCGGCATATCCGCCGTTGCCGCCCTGCTCGCGATCGGCGCGGCGGGATGCTCGGACGTCTCCGACGCCGTCGACAGCGCCAAGGACGGCGCGAAGAAGGTGGCCCGCCAGCGCTCGGTGTACTCGCTGGACATCGGCGACTGCTACAACCCGACCGGCAAGGCCGAGGGGACGGCGTACACCGTCGAGATCGTGCCCTGCGACGAGGCCCACAAGGGCCAGGTCGTCGGCGAGTTCTCGATCGACAAGGACAAGGCGTACCCCGGTGACGCCGGCGTCTCGGAGATCGCGGACACCCGCTGCCCGGTCGAGGCCCAGAAGTACGCCCCGGACACCTGGGCGCTCCCCAAGGGCGCCGCTCTCTTCTACTACACCCCGACCAAGGAGAGCTGGGCGACGGGTGACCGCGCGGTGAGCTGCGCCTACACCGCGGAGAAGGGCACGTTCAGCAGTTCGCTGGAGGCCGGGAAGCCCCTCAAGCCCGAGCAGATCACGTACCTCAAGGGTGCGAACGCGGTCTACGAGGCCCTGTGGGCGAACCAGTCCGAGAAGGACGCCGTCGAGGACGACCTGGCCGGTTACAAGGCGCAGGCCAAGGCCGTCGGGGCCGCCCTCGACGCACACGTCAAGGGCCTGGACGGCATCAAGGGCACCGAGGTCGGCAAGCTCCGTTCGACGCTGACGAAGGCGGCCGGCAACTGGAAGAAGGCGGCGGACGCCGCCGACGCCGACGCGTTCTACCTCGCCTACGACCCGGCGTTCACCGACATCGACCCGAACAAGTCGGTCGCCGCCCGCAAGGAGCTGGGCCTGGCCACCACCGTTCCGGCCGAGGAGGCCGAGGTCTGGGCCGGCTGACACCCCGCCGGCTCGGCGGTAGCCGGGCAGGACCGGCCGGGAACGGCACGCACAAGGCTCCGGTGCCCGAGGGTGATGCGCCCCCGGGCACTCGCGCCCTCGTCACCCGCTGCGTCAGCCCCCAGGCCAGTGGCCCGGGGGCCCGGACGACCGGTTCGCCTCGGGGGCTGTGCGGGGGCGGGCGCCGGTGCCGTCTCGGTGAGGCACCGGAGGCGGGCGCCCCGCCGGCCACCCGCACCCCCACCTCACCGGCGTCGCAGCGCCAGGACCGCGTTGTGTCCGCCGAAGCCGAAGGAGTTGCTGAGGGCCAGGTCGCCGCGGGCGGGCAGCGGGCGGGCGAGGTGGGTGACGACGTCGAGCGGGATCGCGTCGTCGAGGTCGTCGCAGCCGATGGTCGGCGGGATGACCCCGTGGTGCAGGGTGAGTGCCGTGGCCACCGCCTCCACACCGCCCGCGGCGCCCTGGAGGTGCCCCAGGCCACCCTTGAGCGCCGTGACCGGCACGGGGACGACACCCTCCGCGTCACCGAGGACGGCACCGAGCGCGGCCGCCTCCGCCAGGTCGCCCTCGACGGTCGCGGTGGCGTGCGCGTTGACGTGCATCACGTCGGCGGTGCCGGCGTCCGCGTCCTCGACCGCGCGCCGCAGGGCGGCCGCCACCCCCGTGCCCGTCGGGTCCGGCGCGGCGATGTGGTGCGCGTCGGCCGACAGCCCCCAGCCGGCGGCCTCGCAGTAGATCCGGGCCCCGCGGGCCAGCGCGTGTTCCTCCGACTCCAGCACCAGCAGGCCCGCCCCCTCGCTGTTCACGAAGCCCTCCCGGTCCTTGGCGAAGGGCCGGGACGCGGCCTCGGGTGTGTCGTTGCGGGCGGACAGCGCGCGCATCGCGGTGAACGCGGCCATGACCTCGGGCGTCACGGCGGCCTCCGCCCCGCCGGCGAGCACGACGTCGACGTGGCCGTACCGGATGCGGTCGATGGCCTGTCCGATGGCCTCGGTGCCGGAGGCACAGGCGCTGACCACGGTGCGGGCCTCCCCGGTGATGCACAGGTCGAGCGAGATCTGGGAGGCCGCCTGGGAGGGCACGGTCATGGGCGCGGTGAGCGGCGGCACCGCCCGGACGCCTCTGTCCCGCAGCCGGCGGTCACCCTCCACCAGTACGCCGGCGCCGCCGATGATGGTGCCCACGCAGACGCCGACCCGCTCCGGGTCCAGGCCGCTGGCCCGGGTGCCGCCCTCGGTGAACCCCGCGTCCCGCCACGCCTCACGGGCCGCCGTCACCGCGAACAGGGCGGCCCGGTTCATGCGCCGTGCCTGTGGCCTGGGCAACAGCCCGGCGGAATCGGCGGGGACGGTGCCGGCGATCCGGACCGGGTGGCCGGCGAACTCGGGCCCCGTCAGCGGCCGGATGCCCGACCGGCCGGCGAGCAGCCCCTCCCAGAGGGAGGTGGTGCCGACACCGAGTGGCGTGATGGCGCCCAGTCCGGTCACCACCACGTTGGACATGGACCTGACATTTCTCATGTCAAGACTTCCCTTCGTTCTCGTGTGATTTCCGCACGTTCTTCCGACGGACCGGCCGGCCCGCTGCGGAGCGGACGATCTTCGGGCATGCTCACGTCTGAAGGGGTCGATGGCGCCCCCGACTACTGTTTGTTCGTTGCATCACAGAACACGGACGGGGGAGCCATGCCGGAGTCGAGCAATCCAGACATACCCGAACCAGCGGAATTCCAGCTGGAATTCGCCGACCTTCCGCACCTGCTGCGCGCCTGGCGCGCCGAGGCGGGCATCAGGCTGGGGCGCGGCAAGGCGCTGCCGCAGAAGGAGGTCGCCCAGCGGATGGGGGTCAGCGAGCGCTGGTACCGCGCGCTGGAGAGCGGTGCTCAGGTTCCGCTCACCCTCGACACGTTGACCCTGCTCGCGGACGCACTGGCCCTCGGCCCGGACGAACGTACGGCTCTGTACTGGTACCGGCTGGCCGAGGTGTCGGACGAGAAGCAGTCGGTGGAGGACGGCGGCGGGTTCGGCCGACTCAAGGATCTGGTCGACGCACAGACAACCTTTCCCGCCTACCTCATCGACCACGCGTGGAATGTCATCGCCTACAACCCGCTCATGGCCCAGTGGTTTCCCTGGGTCCGTGAGCCGGAAGCCAATCTGATGCGCTGGGTCCTGCAGGACCCGGAATCACGTGAGCAGATAGTGGACTGGAAGAAGCAGGCCGTGCTGTACCTCGCACAGCTGAGGTTCGCGCTCTTCCGCAGTCCGGACGATCCGACCCTGAACGCTTTACTGACGGGCGTCCAGCACGAGCCGGTGTGCCGTGAACTCTGGAATGCCGGGCCACGCATCATCGCGTTCCGGCAGGGCGGAAGATTCCGCCTGACACTCCCCCACATTTCACAGACCGAGTTGGTTGTCACCGCCCAGGTCCTCCTCCCCGCTTACCGTCCAGGCGCCCGCTTCGTCGCCTTGATGCCGGCGTAGCGGCCTCCGCCCCGCGACCAACTCTACACAGGAAGTGACGGCTTCCAAGCGGCAATATTTTGCCGCTTGACAAGCGCTAAACAGCCCTTGCAACCTCATTCAGGCGCAACCTGAGACCCGTTTGGTTCCGGCCGTACCGCCGGTTCTTTACCTCTTATCAAGGGTCTTTGCCTCTTCATGAGGCCGGCGGCTGCCATGCACGGGGGGCCCGCGCCAGATCCGAGTATCTCTTTTGCTGCGGAACGGGGACATGGAAAGCCAGACGCTCGTCAGACCGGATACCACCCGGACGGCACTTCAGCCACTGACCGACTCGGACTCCGTGGCGGCCCAGCTGGACACCCTGCGCCGGCGCACGGTGCGGGAGCTGCGGCTCGCGCTGCCCCGTCGCCCTTACGACCGCCGGGTGCGGGAGCGGGCGGCGCTGCTCAGCGCAGAGCTCGTGCGCCGTGGGGCGCGGGTGCGCGTCCTGCACCTGGAGGACCTCGCCCAGGAGCCCGCCCAGGCCGAGGACCTGCGGCGGATCGCCGCGTCCGGCGCGCAGGTGCGGGCGCTGCCGCGGCTGCCGGTCTGGATGGCCGTGGCCGACCGGGACCTGGCGATCGTGCCGTCGGACCCCGGGGTGGGCGGCTCCTCGGCGACGCTGCTGCGCGGGCGGCTTCTGGTGGCGGCCCACCACGCTCTCTTCGACCAGGTGTGGGCGAGTTCCGCGCCGGCGGACGGCCGTGCCGGGACAGACGGGACGGACGGACTGGACGAACGGGAGCGGGAGGCACTGGTGCTGCTCGCCGCGGGGCTGACCGACGAGGGCATCTCCCGGCGGACCGGTCTGTCGGTCCGCACGGTTCGCCGGACCATCGCGGGCATGATGTCCAGGATGGGCGCCCAGAGCCGCTTCCAGGCGGGGGCGGAAGCGGCTCGGCGGCAGTGGATCTGACCCGGGCCTACAGCCCCGTGCGCGCCAGGTCCTGCTCGGCGTAGCGTTCGCCGGCCGGCGGGGTGAGGGCGTCGAGCCGAGCGAGCTGCCCGGCCGTGAGGACGACCGCGTCCGCGGCGGCGTTCTCCTCGGCACGGGCCGCGCGCCGGGTCCCGGGGATGGGCACGACGTCGTCGCCCCGCGTCAGCAGCCAGGCCAGCGCGACCTGCGCGGGCGTGGCCCCGACATCCTGGGCCACGGCTTCCACCTCGTCGACGAGCCGCAGGTTCCGCTCGAAGTTGCCCTCGGCGAACCGGGGAGTGGTCAGCCGGAAGTCGTCCGGGGCGAGCTCCTGGGTGGAGCGGATCGCGCCGGTGAGGAAGCCCCGGCCGAGCGGCGAGTACGCGACGAGCCCGATACCCGCCTCGCGCAGGAGCGGCAGCAGCGTCTCGGCGGGCTCACGGGACCACAGCGAGTACTCGGTCTGCACCGCCGTCACGGGATGCACGGCATGGGCGCGCCGGATGGTCTCCGGGCCGGCCTCCGACAGGCCGACGTGCCGCACCTTGCCCTCCCGCACCAGCTCGGCCAGCGCGCCCATGGTGTCCTCGATCGGCGTGTCCGGGTCGACGCGGTGCTGGTAGTACAGGTCGATGCGGTCGGTCCCCAGACGCCCCAGCGAACCCTCGACCGCCTTGCGCACATTGGCCGGTGAGCTGTCGAGCACGTCGGGGCCCGCACCGTCGTGCGAGACCAGCCCGAACTTGGTGGCGATCACCACCTCGTCGCGGCGTCCGGCGACGGCCCGCCCGACGAGTTCCTCGTTGACGAACGGACCGTAGATCTCCGCGGTGTCGACGAGGTCGACGCCGAGGTCCAGAGCCCGCCGGATGGTGCGGACGGCCTCCTCCTCGTCGCTGCCCGCTCCCGTGTAGTAGTCGGACATCGACATGGCCCCCAGGCCGATGCGTGATACTTCGAGCCCACCGAGCGAAACACGCTGCACTGAGACCGCGCTCCTTTCCTGTTCCTCAACCGATCGTCACCCGAGCACAGCCGGGCGCGCGCACCAAAGCATTCTCAGGTTCCCACCGGGTTACTTCCCGAGAACAAGCCTTCCTGTATTCGGTAAAGGCGCCAACCACGTGGCAGCAACAGGCCATGAGCCTGTTGCCGGTCGCCCCACGGTGTTTGACTCGGATCGGCCCGCCGGTGCGGGCCCCGGAAACAGACGGAGACCGTGATGCCGAACATGATGCTGGGCCCGATGCGGGTCGAAGGCGCATACGAAGGCGAACAACTCACCCGGCGGATGGGTGTGGAAATCATCACCTGCGAACCGGGCCTCGTGGTGGGCACCATGCCCGTTTCCGGCAATCGCCAGCCGGTGGGAATCCTGCACGGCGGCGCCAACGCCGTGTTCGCCGAGACGCTGGGTTCCCTCGCCGCGTTCCTCTGCGCGGGCCCGGGCGGCAACGCGGTGGGCGTCGACCTGTCCTGCACCCACCACCGCTGGGTCTCCTCGGGGACCGTCACCGGAGTGTGCCGGCCCCTGAGCGAACGGCAGGCCATGGCCTCGTACGAGATCGTCATCACCGATGACTCCGGCAACCGGACCTGCACGGCACGGCTCACCTGCGCCATCCGGCGCGGTGCCGGCCGCCGACCGGGCGGGCGCACGGCATCCGTCCCGCGGCCGACAGGGGACCAACCCAGACGAACGGAGCACCGATGACCCCGACCACAGGACGGACCGTGGTGGCGTCCGTCGACGATCACCTCGGTCCGGCCGAGCAGCGGTTCTTCGGCCGTGGCTTCCGCCGGGTCGGCTACGACATCGGCGAACTGCGCATCGGCCCCGGCGCGGACGGGACCGTGCGGGCCGCTTCCTCGGTGGGCGTCAGCTATCCGGCCGACTGGTCGAAGAAGGCGGCCGGCACCGATCTGCGCCCCCACTTCAGCACCGTCGACGGCCTGGTGGTGGCCGCCCAGCTGGCCGAGGCGTGCCTCACCCAACTCGTCGCGGACCTGCGCGACGGCTGGCTGCGCAGGGTCCGGATGACGGCCGGCACCAGTCCGCAGGAGGAGCTCGGCCGACTGCCGGCCGAGGCCACGCTGCGCCGCACCGACCCGCTCGCCGAGGACCCCGGACGCGCCGTGTCCCTGGTCGACTGCGCGGTCGGCACCATGCGGGTGCGCTGCGAGGTCGTCCACGCCCTGCCGACGGGGACGGCGCGGGACGCACGCGCGTACCCCGGCCTGGACGCCCTCCTCGGCCCGGCGGCGGGCCGCTACTTCGGCACCGGGTTCACCACCCGGCGCCAGTACGTCCGCGACGTGGCGGTCGACCAGCAGGCGCTGCGCGCCGAAGCCGCGCTGACCGTCGCCCACGAGGACGGCGCCGCGGTGCCCACCGCGGGCCTGGAGGGGGCGCACCAGCCGTCCGTGTCGGTGATCGACGCCTTCGTCACGGCCCTCCAGCTCGCCCAGATCATGCTCTACGACCTCGACGGCATGCGCCGCCAGGACAGCAACACCCTGTGGATGCGCCAGACCACGCTGACCGCTTCCCGCCCGGACCGCCCCGCGGTGGCCGTTCCGGTGACCACCCGGCTGGACGAGCCCGGTCTGCTGCGCATGGGCGGCGGAACGTGGCGCACGCTGGACGTCGTGGCCGAACTCGCCGGTCTCCAGGTGCGCTCGGCGGTCGCCCACCGGCTCCCGGAAGGGAACGTGACGGTATGACCCGGGCGGCCGTGCTCGCCGGCGTGGGCGGCTTCGTACCCCCGCGCGTGGTGACGAACGACGAACTGTCCCGGCGACTGGACACGTCCGACGAATGGATCCGCACCCGGACCGGCATCGCGCGGCGCCATGTCGTCGACCCGGGGACCAGCACCGGTGACCTGGCCGTCGAGGCCGGCGGACGGGCGCTGAAGAACGCCGGTGGGGACGGAGCCGACCTGGTGATCGTCGCCACCACGACCCCGGACCGACCGTGTCCGGCGACGGCGCCGGCCGTGGCCACCCGCCTGGGTCTCACCGACGTACCGGCGTACGACGTGGCGGCCGTGTGCTCCGGCTTCGTCTACGCCCTCCAGGCCGGCGCGTCCGCCGTGACCGCGGGTTTCGCCGAGCGGGTGCTGGTCATCGGCGCCGAGTCGTACAGCACCATCCTCGACCCGGACGACCGCACCACGTCAGTGATCTTCGGTGACGGGGCGGGCGCGGTGCTGCTGCGGGCCGGGACGCGCACCGAGCCGGGTGCCGTGCTCGACGTCCACCTGGGCAGCGACGGCTCCATGACGGACCTGATCACGGTGCGCGGCGGCGGTGCCGAGGAGCGGTCCCGGGGCGGGGCGCCCCGTCCGGAGGACCGGTACTTCCGGATGGACGGCAAGTCCGTGTTCTTCGCCGCGGTGCGCCGTATGGCGGAGTCCTCACGCACGGTGCTGGCCCGCACCGGCTGGGAGGTCGCCGACGTCGACCGGCTCGTGGGCCACCAGGCCAACACCCGCATCATCCACGCCGTCGCCGAACAGCTCGGGCTGCCCCCGGAGCGCGCCGTGCTCAACATCGAGCGCGTCGGCAACACCTCCGCCGCCTCCATCCCGCTCGCCCTCGCCGACGGCCTGGCCGACGGCACCCTCACGAAGGGCGACCGGGTCCTGCTGACCGCGTTCGGCGGCGGCGCCACCTGGGGCTCGGCCACCCTGGTCTGGCCCGACCTGCCGGCCGGCTGAACCCCGGCCGGATCCTGCGGCCCACCCTCACCCGCGCTCACCCGCCCGCCGGCCGCACCCGGCAGGCCGCACCGTCGCGGCCTGCTCGGCTCCCCCTGCACACCACCACGTTCCCGAGGTGACCCATGACCGGTTCCGTGACCACGATGATCATCGAGATCCTCACCGGGAAGTTCGACATACCGCAGGAAGAGGTGGCCCGGAGCACCGTCTTCGAGGACCTGGCGGTGGACTCCCTGGCCCTGCTGGAGATGTCACTGCTGCTGGAGAAGCGGCTCGGCGTCCCCATCGCCGAAGGCGTGCTGACCGCCCAGCAGAGCATCGACGAGGCCGCCCGTGCCGTCGAGGCCCTCGGCGCGACGGCCGCCGCCGGCACCGTCTGAGCCGTGCGCGTCGTCCTGCTCCGCCACGGAGCGACCGACCGCAACACCGCCGACCGCTTCCAGGGCCAGGCCGACATCCCGCTCAACGACGAGGGGGTACGCCAGGCCCAGCGGGCCGCGCGCTCACTGCCGCCCGGCGGCTGGGCAGCGGTCTACTCCTCACCGATGGCACGGGCGGCCCAGACCGCCGCGTACGCCGCGGGCCGGCTCGACGTGCCCCACCACCGCGTCGACGACCTGCGCGAACGCCATCTCGGCGGCCTCGACGGGCTGCACCGCGCCGATCTCGCCCGGACCCAACCGCAGACCGTGCGGCGGCTGCTGACCGACCCCGGTTACGCCCCGCCGGGCGGCGAGAGCGGCCATGCCGCGCGGGCCCGCTTCTGCCGGGCGCTGCACGCCGTGCTCACGGCGGAACGGACCGCCGAGCGGCTCCTCGTCGTGGCACACGGCGGGGTGCTGAACCTGCTGGCAGCAGCGCTCGTCGCCGCTCGCGACGACGAGCCCCGGGCCATGCTCGGCACCTGCCGCGCCCTCTGCCTGGACACCGAGTGGACCGCTCGGGGCCGTGCCCGCGTCGCGCTCGTCCGGTGGAACGCCGACCCGCGGGAGTGCGCCGGGACCGGCCGGCCCTCCCCACCCGTGACCTTCGTCGACCTCGACGACCTCACCGCCAAGGAAGTGACCCGCACATGAGCATCGAGATCACCGTTCTCTTCGACGTCGTACCGGACCGCATGGACTCGGTCACGGCCGCGTTCCAGGAGCTGTGCGAGGCGACCCGGAAGGAGGAGGGCGCGCTGCGCTTCGACGCCTTGCGCTCCGAGGAGCACCCGAACATCGTCGTCCTGGTGGAGGACTGGGCCGACCAGGAGGCCATCGACCTGCACATGAAGGAGCCGTACGTCGCCGATTTCCTCGCCCGCACCGAGGGCGCGTTCACTCACCCGCCGTACGTCCACCGCCTGCGCGCGCTCGACGCCTGACGCGTGGTGAGCGACATGCAGCGACCGCGCGTCCTCGTGGTCGGGGCCGGTCCCGTGGGGATGGTGCTCGCCACCGAACTCCTCGCGCACGGCGTCCGGGCCGACGTCATCTCCAAGCTCCGCAGGCAGAGCCCGCACTCCCGGGCCACCATCCTGTGGCCCCGCATCCTGGAACTCCTGGACCGGGTGGGCGTGGGCCACAAGCTGGTCGAAGGCGGTCACTACTTCGACCAGATGAACTACTACTCGAACAAGAAAATGATCGGCCTGGTCCGCTTCGACCGGCTGCGGGGCGTCGGCTACCCGTTCGCCATCACCATCCCGCAGTGGCGCACCGAGGCGATCCTCGAAGAGCACCTGACCGGGCTCGGCGGCAGCATCGAGTACGGCCACACCTTCCTCGACGGCACCCGGCACCCGCACGGCGTGGACTGCCGGCTCCGCCTGCCCGACGGCACCGAGGAGACCCGTACCTACGACTACGTCGTGGGCGCCGACGGCTACGGCAGCGTCGTCCGCGAGGTGTTCGGCTTCCGCTTCACCGGCCGCACCCTCCGGACCCGGCTGGCCATCACCGACGCCGAGATCCTGGGCGAGACGACCAGCAGCGAGGCCGCGTACTACCTGACCCGCACCGGCAACATGGTGCTGGCGCCGCTCGGCGACGGCGTCTTCCGGGTCGGTGCGAGCGTGCCCGACGGCTACACCGGCGACACCCCCGACCGCGCGTTCTTCGAGACACTGCTCGCCGAACGCGTCCCCGGAGCCCGGCGCCTCGGTGAGATGCGGTTCAGCGGCGTCTTCACCGCGCACGTCCGCTCGGCGGCCACCTACGGCGCCGACCGCGTCTTCCTCGTCGGCGACTCGGCCCACGCCATGAGCCCGTCCGGCGCACAGGGCCTGAACACCGGCATCCAGGACGCGGTCAACCTGGGCTGGAAGCTGGCCGGTGTGGTGCGCGGCGACTACCGTCCCGCGCTGCTGGACAGCTACGACACCGAGCGCCGGCCGGCCGTCGACCAGGTGGCCGCGCTGTCCACCCGGCTCGCCCGGATCGGGCTGTACTCCACCCGGCGCCGGACCCTGGCCCGCGACGCCGTCTACCGGCTGGGCACCGCGACCCAGACCCTGGAGAAGGCCCTCGCGCCCCGGCTCGCCCAGATCGACACCCACTACGGTGCCCGGCCGAGGCGGCGCACCCTGGTGCCGGGTGAGCGGCTGCCGCTGGGCTGGCGCACGTCGAGCACCCAGCCCGTGCTCGCCGTGGACCGCTTCACGGTTCTGCTCTGGCCGGGGCTGGAGTACCGCCACGAGCACTGGACGCAGGTCGTCGACGCGCTGCGCACCGGGATCTCCGGCGCGGCGCTCGCCGACCTCGGGGGCCGTCCGCCCGGCCCGCTGCTCGGCAGGCTCCCGGCCGGGCCCCACGCGTTGGTCGTCCGTCCGGACGGTCACCTGGACGCCCTGGTCCCGCTCGACGCCGGATCCCCCGAAGCCTGTGTGCACACGGTCGCCCGGGCCCTCGCCCGCCACGTGCGCGACACGGCGCGGGCGCCCCTCACCGCCGTACCCGCATGACCCACCGACCACCCGAACCCCGCTCACCCGAGGAGCTTGGAATGTCCCCTCGCGTCACCCTCACCGAAGTCGCCGACATGACGCCCGAGCAGCGCGCCGTGTACGAGAAGTTCGAGTCCAACCTGACCCGCGCGCTGCTGCTGACCAAGAACTCGGCCGCCGCGCACCTCGCGCTCGGCGGCACCTTCACCGTCGGGCTGCTGAGCCTGCTGGACCGCGAGGTGATCGTGCTGCGCGTGGCCAAGCTGCGGGACAGCGAGTTCGAGCGTCTGCTGCACTACCCGCTCGCCAAGAAGGCCGGTCTGGACGACACCGAGATCAAGGCGATCGAGGACGGCCTGTACGACGAACTGCCGGCCGCCCGCGCCGCGCTGGTCCGCTACGTCACCGACTGCATGGTCGACCACAAGGCGAGCGAGGAGGCGTACTGGGACCTGCGCAAGCACTACTCCCAGAACGAGATCGCCGAGGTCACCCATCTCGCCGGCCACAGCGCCATGACCGCCATGTACCTCGCCAGCCTCGACATCCCGCTCGACGAGGGCATCGCCTCCTGGGGCCGGCTGACCGAGGTGCAGGACCAGGTGAAGGGCTGAGTGCGTTGCGGTACGTGCGACTGGGCTCGTCCGGCCTGAAGGTCTCCCGCCTCGCGCTGGGCTGCATGAGCTACGGCGAGCCCGGCCTCGGCGCCCACCCGTGGTCACTGGCCGAGGAGGAGAGCCTGCCCTTCATCGCCCAGGCCCTCGACCTCGGCATCAACTTCTTCGACACCGCGAACATCTACTCCCTCGGCACCAGCGAGGAGTTCCTCGGCCGCGCGTTGAAGAAGCTGACCCGGCGCGAGGACGTCGTCGTGGCGACGAAGGTGTACGAGAAGCTCGACGCCAACCCCCTGTCGGGCGGCCTGTCCCGCTCGGCGATCATGCGCGAACTCGACGCCAGCCTGCGCCGGTTGGACACCGACTACATCGACCTCTACATCGTCCACCGCTGGGACCCCGAGACGCCCGTCGAGGAGACGATGGAGGCACTGCACGACGTGGTGCGCTCCGGCAAGGTCCGCTACATCGGCGCCTCCTCGATGCGCACCTGGCAGTTCGTGAAGGCGCAGTACGTCGCCGACCTGCACGGATGGACCCGGTTCGTGAGCATGCAGGACCACTACAACCTGATCAACCGCGAGGAAGAACGGGAGATGCTGCCGTACTGCCTGGCCGAGGGCGTGGGCGTCACCCCGTGGAGTCCGCTGGCCCGGGGCCGGCTCGCGCGGGCCTGGGACACGGAGTCGGTGCGCACGGCGGGTGACCCGGTCCAGGACCGGTTCTACGGCCCGACCGAGCGGGCCGACCGCGCGGTCGCCCGGGTGGTCGCGGAGATCGCCGCCGAGCGGGGCGTCCCCATGGCGCAGGTCGCCCTGGCCTGGCTGCTGCGGCAGCCGGCGGTCACCGCTCCCGTCGTCGGCGCGACGCGGCCGCATCACCTTGAGGACGCGGTGGCCGCCCTGGAACTGGAACTGGACGACACCGAGGCGGCCCGGCTCGAGGCGCCCTACGTGCCGCACACCGTCGTGGAATACGTCTGACAGGCAGCTGGAGGAACCGTGGGAATAGCCGACTACGCCCTGGCCATGCCCAGTGGCAGACGCAGCGTCGACGAGGTCGGCCGGGAGTCGGGCTACGGCCCGGACAAGCTCGCGCAGGTCCTGCCGTCGGGAAAGTTCTCGGTGCTGGCCGGGGACGAGACCGCCTGGGGCCTGGGCCGGGACGCCGCGGCGAGGCTGCTGGACCGCAGTCCGGTGCCGCTGGACGAGATCGGTCTCGTCCTCTACGCGGGCTCCAGCGAATGGGGCACACCGTTCTGGTCACCCGCGGCCAAGATCGCCGCCGAGCTGGGGATCACGCAGGCCCACTGCTACGAGATCTCCAACTTCTGCAACGCCGGCATGGTGGCCGTCAAGCTGGCCGACGAGCAGGTGCGGGCGGGCACGCACGCGTACGCCCTGGTGGTCGTCGCGGACCGCCTCAGCGAACTCGTGGAGTACGGCACCGGCCACATCGAGCTGTTCAACTTCGCGGACGGCGCGGCCGCGGTACTGCTCGCCGCGGACACCCCGGAGGCCCCGGACATCCGGTACGAGGTGCTCGGTGGGGCCCACCACACCGACCCTCGGTGGGTGGACTCCTACTACGGCGAGATCAGGAACGGCGAGGTCAAGGTCGAGCGGGGCGAGAAGCCGGACGGCCTCGGTGAGGCCTTCCTGGACAACTTCACCACCCTGACGCACAAGGTCCTCACGGACATCGGCGCGAAGGTGGCCGACGTGGCCCACTTCCTGGTCACGCACGGCAACCAGGACACCCACCGCGCGTACCTGGACGCGCTGGACGTGGACGCCTCGCGCAGTGTCTTCCAGTACGAACGCGACGGCCATCTGGGCGGCGTCGACCCGCTGATGGCCCTGGAAGAGCTGGAACGGGAGGACCGGATCGGCTCCGGCGACCTGGTGATCATCGCGACGGCCGGGTCGGGCTTCACCTGGGGGGTCACGGCGATCCGCCGGACGTGACCCGCCCCGACAGCCGACGGCACTCCGGCCCGTGAGGCCGGGGTGCCGTCTTCGCGCGGGTCAGCGGTGGTGCACCGAGTCCAGGTCCACCGTCAGCAGCTGCAACGCCGCCTCGTGCGGGGAGTCCGGTTCCGCGTGGTAGAACTTCAGGATGTTGCCGTCCTGGAGATCCGCCGACTGGTACATCAACTCCAGTTCGCCGACGACCGGGTGGTCGAAGAGCTTGGTGCCCTCGATGCAGTTGGACACCCGCTGACGGCACCACAGAGCGGCGAACTCCTCGCTCTGGATGGTCAGTTCCCCGATCAGCTCGGCCAGCTGCGGATCGTGCCGGTGGTTCCCCGAGATGAACCGCAGGTACGTCACGTTCGACTCCGACTCGGCGGCCCAGTCGGCGTACAACGAGCGGACGTTGTCGTCGAGGAAGTTCATCTTGATGATGTTCGGGCGCTGTTCGGGACGCCCCGGGGCGTCGAAGTCGAGGTGGGGCGCGAAGAGCCGGTGGTAGAGGGAGTTCCACCTGAGGATGTCGCAGCGGTAGTTCAGCACGGCGGCCGCCACGTTCCCCAGCGACTCCACCAGCATCCTCGTGGACGGACTGACCTGGTCCCCGCTCGGCGCCGGCTCCTGCGGGTTCTGCACCGGCGTACCGATCTTGAGCAGGTAGTCCCGTTCGTCGGCGCTCAGTTGCAGCGCCCGGGCTATGGAGAGCAGGACCTGCGGCGAGGCGTGCGCGGTCTGCGCCTGCTCCAGCCGCGTGTAGTAGGTCTGGCTCACACCGGCGAGCGCGGCCACTTCCTCGCGCCGCAGGCCCGGGACGCGCCGGGAGCCGCTGGATCGCAGACCCATCTGCTCGGGCCGGACGCGCTCGCGCATCTGGCGCAGATAGCTGCCGAGGTCCGTGTTCACGATGTGCTCCACCCTTCCGATTATGAAGTCCTGTACGGCATCGGCAATGCCACCCCGGAGCGGGGTGACCGATGCCACGGCGGCCGGGAAGGCGGTACGGGGGGGACCCGCCTTCCCGGCCGCGTGGGGCCACTGCCCGGGCCTCAGCCCGGCAGGGCCGTCCTACGGCGCAGCGCTGCCCACAGCAGCAGGCCGACCACGACCTGGCAGCCGCCCGCGACGCCGATCGCCGTGTGGATGCCGCTCAGCTCCTCGGCCACGGTCACCGTGCCGTGTCCGATGACGGCCGCGAACACCGCGCTGATCAGCGGAATGCCGATGGCGATACCGACCTGCTGGCTCTGGGTGGCCATGCCGGTCGCCATGCCCTGCATGTCGGAGTCGACGGAGGAGGTGGCGATGACCATGAAGGACAGCGCCGCCGTCATGGAGAAGAAGGCGTTCACGAACTGGGTGGCGATCAGCGGGACCAGCCAGCGCGAGTCCGCGGTCGCCCACAGCGCGGGCAGCATGAACGCGCCCTGGAGGAACAGCGAGGCCCCGAGCAGGGTGCGCGGCTGGACGCGCTGGAGGATGCGCGGGCCGACCGTGCCGGCGATGATCTGGCCCACGCCGATGCCGAGCAGCACCAGGCCGGCGACGAGGGACGACAGGCCGAGCACGTCCTGGACGTACAGGCCGGTGAAGAAGATCAGCGCGGTCTCGCCGCCGAAGATGAACAGGGCGGCCAGGTTGCCGAACGCGATGTCGGGCTTCTTCAGGACCCGCACCGGCACCAGGGCGTCGGCGGTACGGGTCTCCACGGCCCAGAAGACGGCCAGCAGGACGACCGCGGCGGTCAGGGCGACGCCCGCTACCAGGTCGAAGCCCTCCTCGCCGACGCGGGTGACGCCGTAGATCCCGGCGAACAGGCCGAGGGTGATGAGCACGGCACCGGGCAGGTCGATCCGGGTGCGCCGCTCGGCCCTGCTCTCGTCGACGACCAGCGGCACGACCAGGATCGCCGCGATGGCCACGGGGACGTTGATGAAGAACGCCCAGCGCCAGGAGAACACGTCCGTGAGGACACCACCGAGGATGGCGCCGACGCTGAAGCCGGAGCTCATCATCACGCTGTTCAGGCCGAGCGCCCGGGTGCGCAGGGTGGGCTCGGTGAAGGTGGTGGTGAGCAGGGCGAGCGCGGCGGGCGTGACGGCGGCGGTGGCCAGGCCCTGGAGGGTACGGGCGATCAGCAGCATCGTCGGGGACTCCGCGACGCCTCCGACGAGGGACGAGACGGCGAGGACGGCCATGCCGGCGGTGAAGATGCGCCGCCGCCCCACGTAGTCGCCCACGCGCCCGAAGACCAGGGTGCAACCGGCGGCGCACAGGGCGAACGTCGTGGTGATCCACTGGAGACTGCCGGTGGAGAACCCGAGGGCGGTGCCGACCTCGGGCAGCGCGACGTTCAGGACGGAGAAGTCGGCGGCCATCATGAACTGCGAGGCCAGGAGCACCACCAGGGCGGCGACCTGGCGTCCGGTCATCCGGACGGCGGCCGGCTGCGCGACTGCGGAGCTCGTGGCGGTATCAGCGGTGGTCATGCCCCCAGACTCCGGCGCACGACCGCGGCGGGCCAGATCCCCCTTGACGCCACTCCTGCGGAGACTGTCACTGGCAGTGCCACCTTCGGCGCCGACGGCGACGGTTCACCCCACACGGCTCCCGGGCTCCACGCGCGCGTGCTGCCCGCGTGCGCAGTGCACGATCCGCTCCCGCAGGCCCAGCCGGCCGGCTTCGGCGAGGAAGTCCTCCAGAGGCGAACGGAAGACGGAGTAGTCGTCGTAGTGGACGGGCAGGATCCGGCGGCTTCCTAGACGACGGGCGAGTTCCGCGCCCTGCGCTCCGTCCATCGTCACGACGAAGCCACCGGGCAGCCGGGTCCCGCCCAGGTGGAGCACGGCCAGCTCGGCGCCGGGGAAGCGGCGGCCGATGTCGTCCAGCCCGGCGTACAGGAGGGTGTCGCCGGAGAGGTGGACCCGGAGGCGGGCCGCACCGTCGCGCGGGCCGAACTCCAGCATGCTGCCCATCACCGGCGGCAGCAGCCGGCTCAGCACCGGCTGGAGGGAGTGCCGGCCGGGCAGCGAGGTGACGCGGACCTGGGAGCCGCCGCGCGCGAAGGTGCAGCTCTCCCAGGTGCGCAGGCCGCCCGCCCGGTCGAACCCCTGCCAGGTGCGCAGGCGCCGGGCGGCGTGCGGGGTGGTGACGACGGGCACCGACCGGTCCAGCAGCCGCCGGGCCCGGCGGTCCCAGTGGTCGCCGTGCAGGTGGGAAAGGACCACGGCGTCCAGCGGCGGCAGCTCGGCCGGGTCCAGGGCCGGCTCGGTCAGCCGGCGGCTCACGAGCCCGTACCCCAGGTGCGCGCGCTCACCCCGGTGCAGGAAGTTGGGATCGGTGAGCAGTGTGAGCTCGCCGTACCGCAACAGGACCGTCGCGGTGCCGATGAAGTGGACGTCGAGAGCGTCGTCAGCGAAGGCGGCCATGGTGGTCCTCACCCGACGGGGACATCCCCGTCCACGGCTGTGGGACGCGCGGTCCCGACTGGTCCGGACGCATGCGGAGTACCCCGCGGCCGGTCCTTCACGCGAGGGCGCGCCCGGCCGGAGAGAGCCGTCGCGGAACTCCGGCGGTACCGGGCCCGCCGCGCGGTGTCCCGGAGCATGACCGGACCACCGCTCATGAACGGCCTGCGGCCGGACCAGGAGCGTCTTTCGGCCGTTCCCGGCGGGGCGGCCCCGGAGCGCGCTCCCGCCCGCCGGAGCCACCCTATGCTTCTACGTGCTTGTAGAAGCAAGGTCGCTCCCGGAACGGCCGGGCAGCCGGCCGGCGGACGGCCGCGGTGCCGTTCGTCCCCGTGCAACCGGACGGCACCGCCTCACGAACCACACGCACGTAAAAGGAGTGGACGCCACGATGGTGTTCAAGCGACTTCTCGGCTCGCTCGGCGTGGGCGCCCCCACGGTCGACACGGTCCTCGACCCGGCCCCCGCCCTGCCCGGCGGCACACTGACCGGGCAGGTGCACCTCCAGGGCGGCCAGGCCGACTTCGAGATCGAGCACATCACGCTCGAACTCGTGGCCCGGGTCGAGGCGGAGCACGAGGACGGCGAGAGCGAGGGCGTCGTCGTCTTCGACCGGTTCACCGTGGGCGGCGGCTTCCGGCTGGCCGCCGAGGAACCGCACAGCGTGTCCTTCAGCGTCACGCTGCCCTGGGAGACGCCCATCACCGAGCTGTACGGGCAGGCGCTCGGCATCGTGCTGGGCGTGCGCACCGAGGTCGCGGTCGCCGGCGCCAGGGACAAGGGCGACCTCGACCCGCTCACCGTCACGGCGCTGCCCGCCCAGGAGGCCGTCCTGGAGGCCCTCGGGCAGCTCGGCTTCGGCTTCAGGTCGGCCGACCTGGAGTACGGGCGCATCGGCGGCACGGGACAGCGACTGCCCTTCTACCAGGAGATCGAGCTCACCCCGGCCCCCCAGTACGCCCACCAGGTCAACGAGATCGAGGTGACCTTCCTGGCGGGTCCCGGCGGGCTGGAGGTCGTCCTGGAGGCCGACAAGCGCGGCGGCCTCTTCTCCTCCGGCCACGACGCGCTCACCCGCTTCACGGTCGGCCACCATGACGTCCGCGACTGGACGGCCGAGGTGGACGGCTGGATCCGGCAACTCGTCGAGCACCGGGCGGCGTACGGCTCCGGAGCCGCGTACGGGCAGGGCGCTCCGTACGCCGGGCACGGACCGCACGGGCACCACGGCCACGGCGACCACCACCACGACGGCCACCACCACCGCTCCGGTCCCGGTGTGGGTACGGCGGTCGCGGCCGGCGCGGCCGGGCTCGCCGTCGGTGTCGTCGGCGGCATGGTCGCCGCCGAAGTCGTCGACGAGGTGGGGGACTTCTTCGAGGGCGAGGGCGAGGGCGAAGGCGAAGGCGAGGACTGAGCGGCGCCGTCCGCGCCCGGGGGCGGAGGAGGCCGGGCAGCCACCCGCCCCCGGTGGAGGCGCGTGTTCCCTGACGAGGCGCCCTTGTACGCGCCACCGCCGGGGGAACAGCGACCACCTCGTCCGGCCCCCGTCCGCATTCCATCCGGCTTCCCAGACAGATCGCGTTCCCGCAGTTCAGAGCCGGTTCTGGCATCCCAGCGTCCCGCGATCGCGGATGGAATGGCGGATGGGACGACGCGTGGCACAGGCTTGGGTCAGCAAGCACGGCGCCTCGCCGGACACGGTGATCCGCCCCGCTCCGCACTGCCGGCCCGCGCTTCGGCGCACGGTTCACCACCACGCGGGCAACTTCCCGACACTCACAGAAAGCAGCCTCATCATGCGTACCGCCACTCGCTTCCTCTCCCGCTCGGCCGCCTCCTCCATGGTCGTCGCCGCCGCCCTCGCGTTCGTCGGCGTCCAGGCCGCCGGGCAGACGGCCACCGCCGCCACGGCCACGAAGTCGGCCTCCACGGTCGCCGCCTGCACCGCGGCGAACATGAAGCTCACGGTCACCGAGGCGACCCGCCCGGTCAACCACCTGCTGCTCAAGGCCACCAACACCGGCGCCAAGCCCTGCTACGCCTACAACGCCCCCCTGCTGAAGGCCGGCGCCGACGCCCAGGCACCGCTGCCGTGGGCTCAGGAGTCCGTCCCGCAGGCCGTGGTGCTGGTCAAGCCCGGTCAGTCCGCCTACGCGGGCATCCTGACGTACTCGCCCGACGGCGAGGGCGGCGGCAACGCGAAGACCCTGGGCGTGACCCTCGCCGGCAAGTCGGGCGGCGCGACCGGCAAGGAGAAGACCCTGACGCTGCCGAACGGCGGCACCGTCTTCAACAGCGCCGCCACCGTCTCCTACTGGCAGGACAACGCGGCGGACGCCCTCGTCTGGTAACCACCCCGGCGCACCACCCCACAGCCGCCGTCCGGCCGCACCCGCGGCCGGACGGCGGCCTCACGCATGTCCCGCCGCGGGCGTGCCCGCCGGCAGGTGCCACCCGGCCGCGCGCGAAGCGGGCGCCGGGCGGCTGGACGACCCGGACGGCCCGGACGGCCCGGACGGCCCGAACGGCCCGGACGGCCTGCTGTCCCGATCGCTGGGCCCACCACCGAGCCGGTCACACAGGGCCAGGGCTGCCGAAGGCGACAGGCGACAGGCGACAGGAGGCAGGGCGCGAGGGGCGGGGGCTGCCGTCCGCGAGCCGACCACTCGCGCTGGACCAGTGGCGATCCGCCCACGACAGCGCCCGTACCGGCGGCGCGTGACCGCGGCTTCCCGTGCTGAGACCGCGAGTTCGGTGCTCGCCACCCGCACCACAGCGAAGCCCCAGGCCGATGGCCTGGGGCTTGGGGCTTGGGCGTTCCGCGGCGAGGCAAGCGGACGCGGAGGGCGCTCCGTTCAGTTGAAGGGAACCGCGTCCGCCGGGGAGGTGTGCCAGTTGGTGACGACGGGCTTCTCGACGAGGATGGTGTCGACCGGCAGGGAGACGGGGTTGGGGTCGCCGTCCCCGACGGCGACGATGATGCTGTCGAGTTCCTTGCCGCCGTCCCCGTTGGTGGTCTTCGGGTTCACTCCCGCGTAGGCGGTGGTGCTCCCGCCCAGCTTGATCTGCTCGCCGACGGACTGCTCCGCCGGACCCGCCTGGGTGCCGTCGGACCCGAACGCCACGGTCGGAAGGGCGGCGGGCAGGTAGCAGCTGATCCCCGGCTTCGCCTTCGCGCTGATCAGGATGTAACCGCCGGCCTGGGACTCGGACCTGGCGCTCCAGGAGAGGTCGTTGGCGCCGCAGCTCTGCTCGACCGGCACCCGCTCGCCGTTGCCGGTGTCGACACCGGAGCCGGCTCCGTCGGTTCCCTTGCCGGCCGCGCCGGATCCCTTGCCGCTCGTGCCGGTACCGTCGCCCGTCGTGCCGGTCCCCTGGCCGCTGTCCGGGGCCGAAGAGCCGGAGGGGGTGCCCACGTTCGCGACGGGGGAGGAGGAGGTGGATGCCTGGCCGGCCCCCTTGTCCGCGGTCTCGCCCGAGTCCTGACACGCGGTCATGAGCACGGCTCCGCTCACGAGGGCGACGGAGGCGAGGACGGCCTTGCGACGGTTGCCGGACATGAGATCCCCTTGCTGATCGGGTCGGTGGTGGTGAGGCCGAAGCGTCCTCGGCTGCTCAGTGCTTGTACGACCACTATGAGGCGGCCACGAGCCGCGGGGATCCCGTCGTCGCCGTCACAGGACGACGCTGACACCGACCGGTTACACGGCCACGTCCGTCCCGGGCTTCCTGGCCCGTTCCGGCCGATACCGGTCGAGTTGTCCGCGAACCCTCCCGGTATTGTCCGTGATCGGTAACGGACGCATCCCGGGGCCACCGTTCTCCGTCCTGGCAGGTGGACTCGAGGTGACCGAGGACCGACGGCAACAACGGGAGAGTGGGGCGGACATGGCACGGCACGGCGGCGGACGGGGCTGGTACGGCAAGGTGGTCGGGGCGGCGCTCGGGGTGACGATGCTCGCCGTCGGCGCCTCGGTGTGGACCGCGCAGGCCGACGGCGTGAGCAGTTCGTCGCCGAAGGCGAGCGCGTCCGCGTCCGCCACGTCGGGCAGCGACGCCAAGCCGGTCGACGTGTCCATCGCGCACGCCTCGGACGCGGGGGCGCGCGGCGTGAACATCACCATCGACGACGGCCCCGACCCCGCGTGGACCCCTCAAGTGCTCGACCTGCTGCGGGAACACGGGGTGAAGGCCACGTTCTGCGTGACGGGGATACAGGCGCAGGCCCACCCGGACCTCGTGAAGAAGGTGGTCGCGGACGGGCACCGGCTGTGCGACCACGCGGTGTCGCACGACACGGGCATGGACAAGAAGTCCGAGGCCTACCAGTCGAAGGAGATCCTCGACGCCGAGCGCATGATCATCGAGGCGTCCGGGGGCGTACGGCCGATGTACTACCGGGCACCCGGCGGGGCCTTCACCCCCTACAGCCGGAAGCTGGCCGCCTCCCACGGGATGCGCCCGCTGGGCTGGAACGTGGACACCAAGGACTTCGAGCGGCCGGGCACGGACGCCATCGTGGCCACCGTCGAGCGGGAGCTGTCCAACGGGCCGACGCTCCTCTTCCACGATGCGGGAGGCGACCGCTCCCAGACCGTCGAAGCCCTGCGCCGCGTCCTGCCCTGGCTCAAGGAGCAGGGCTACGTCTTCGGCTTCCCGGTGCGCTGACCGCCACCCGGCCGGACGCGCGGGCCCCGCGGCCGGCACCCCCGGCGGCCCGTGACGCGGCGGTCAGCGGGTGACCGTCAGCGGGGCGGCGGCTTCCCAGACGAAGCCGTCCGGGTCGGTGAACGGGTCGGTGGCGCCGGAGAGTACGAGGCGGTGGGAGCCGGTGCCGTCGGCGGGGACGCCCGCGACCTTGGCGAGGGCGCGGCGCTTGTAGAGGGAGAGCTTGACGGTGCCCGGGGCCGCCGCGAACTCGACGTACTTGCCGCCGAAGCTCTTGCCCACGGTCAGGCCCCGCTCGACGTAGAACTGCTTGGTGGCCTTGACGTCCTCGACGCCCAGCAGGAGCACGAGCTCGTCGACGTCCCGCGTGACCGGGGCGGTGTCCTTCTTCGCCGACGTCGCGATCTGCCAGATGGTGCCGTCCGGGGCCTGGACGACTCCGCCGTAGCCCCACAGCGACTTCGAGGCGGGCCTGAGGACGGTGGCACCGGCGTCGAGGGCGGTGGCGAAGAGCGCGTCGACGTTGCCCGGCTGGGACACCACGAGCGACAGGGTGAAGCCGCGGAAGCCGGTCGTAGGGGAGTCACCGGCGCGTACGCGGACCCGCGCGGGGTCCAGTCCGAAGGCGGCGGAGCAGAAGCGGGCGGCGGCCGCGGCATCGGCCACTTCCAGGGTGACGGAGTCGATGGAGTTCATGTCCTCGACGGTACGGGCGGCCAGGTCAGCGGCGCTTCTCGAAAACTGACCGTCCTGGCGGGGCGGCGCACCCGGTCGTCCGGCACCGGCCGGCCGGCCGGCGCGGTCGGCCGGTCACGGCGCACGGGCGCGGGCCGCCGCTCAGCCGACGGTCACCGATGCGCGCACGACGCGGCGGCGCCGGGTCGGTATCCCGAGGGTCGGGTTGGCGACGCCCCAGGCCGCGCCCTTGCAGACCAGCTCCTTGTAGACGGCGGCGAGCCGTCCGGTCAGGGCCGCCCGGACGGCGCGGTCGTCGGCGGTGACGTACTGGATCAGGCCCTCCCTGCGGCCCAGCGAGACGCACTGGTTGAAGTAGCGCAGCGGTGCGTTCGGGAGCTTCCCGCCGGTCAGGCGTGCCGCGACGGCGTCCGCCGCCTGCCACGCGCTGGGCGTGCCGGAGGCGCACGACATCCGCAGCGGCTTGTCGCCGGGGCCCATCGCCAGGGCGGCGTCGCCGATGGCGTAGACGTCCGGGTGCGAGACCGAGCGCATGGTCCCGTCGACCACGATCCGGCCCGTGTCGTCGGCCTGGAGGGTGGTGGCCCTCGCGATCGGGTGGACGGCGAAGCCCGTGGTCCACACGGTGACCGCCGCGGGGAGGGTCCCGCCGTCGGCGGTGGTGACGCGGTCGGCCCCGACGGCGGTGACGGCGGTGTGCTCGTGCACGGTGATGCCGAGCCTGCCGAAGACGCTCCGCAGATGGCGGCGGCCCTTGGGCGAGAGCCAGTCGCCGAGAGCGCCACGGGCTGCCAGGGCGACGTCGAGGTCCGGCCGGGCCTCGGCGATCTCGGCCGCGGCCTCCAGGCCGGTGAGGCCGCCGCCGACCACGACCACGGGTTGTCCGGCGTCCAGGCGGGCCAGGCGTTCGCGCAGCCGGAGCGCTCCGGGGCGGCTGGCGATCTCGTGGGCGTGCTCGTCGGCGCCGGGGACGCCCTGGTGGTTCCAGCCGCTGCCGAGGGCGTACACGAGGGTGTCGTAGGTCAGTTCCCCGGCGCCGTTCGCGTCGAGGACGGCGACGGCCTTGCGGTCGACGTCCACGCCGGTGACCGTCGCGAGCTTCAGTTCGACGCCGGTGCCCGCGAACATCTCGCCGAACGGCCGGGGCCTGAGCTCCTGGCCGACCGCGAGCTGGTGCATCCGGACACGCTCGACGAAGTCGGGTTCGGCGTTGACGAGGGTGATGGTGACGTCCTCGCGGTGCAGTCGCCTGGCCAGGCGGCCGGCGGCGATGGCTCCCGTGTATCCGGCTCCGAGGACGACGATGCGGTGCTGCATTCCTGGCTCCCTGTCTCCCGGGTCTCCGGGTTCTTCGGGTCTCCGGGTCTCCGGGTCTCCGGGTCTCCGGGTTCTTCGGGTCTCCGGGTTCTTCGGGTCTCCGGGTTCTTCGGCGGGTTCGCCACTTGAACCGGGCAGCCCGCCGAACCCTGACAGGAGCAGGATGTGAAGCACGTCACACCGGGTCAGAAGGCGTTGAGCAGGGGTGCGCCGTGGTCGACGGCCGCCCACCGCCGGTTCACGCGTTCGAGCTTGTCGGGGTTGACCTGGTTGCGGAACGCGGCGATGCCCTCCGGGGTGACCTCCAGGCACAGGACGCCGATGACCCGGCCGTCGACGACCGCCACGATGGCGGGGTCGCCGTTGGCGGTCGTGGCGTAGACCTCGGGCGAGCCGCCGACCAGGGCGCGCTTGGCCTTGCTCGGTTTGAACAGGCCCCGCATGAACGTCGCCACCGCGCGGGCCCCCTCGAACGCCTTGGCACGGGCCGGGACCTTTCCGCCGCCGTCGCCGATCGAGACGGCGTCCTGGGTGAGCAGCCGCACGAGCGGCTCGGTCCGGCCGCTGGTGGCGGCCGCGAGGAACTCGTCGACGATCCGCCGGGCGGCGGCCTCGTCGATCTCGGTGCGGGCCCTGCCCCGCGCGACGTGCTTCTTCGCGCGGTGGAAGATCTGCTGGCTGGCCGCCTCGCTGATGCCGAGGATGCCGGCGATCTCCCGGTGCGGGTACTCGAAGGCCTCCCGCAGCACGTACACCGCCCGCTCGGCGGGGGACAGGCGCTCCAGCAGGACGAGGACCGCGTACGAGACCGACTCGCGCTGCTCGGCGGTGTCGGCGGGGCCCAGCATCGGGTCCCCGGCGAGCAGTGGCTCGGGCAGCCATTGGCCCACGTAGGTCTCGCGCCGCGCGCGGGCCGAGGTGAGCTGGTTGAGGCACAGATTGGTGAGCACCCTGGTCAGCCACGCCTCGGGGACCTCGACGCGGTCGACGTCGGCGGCCTGCCAGCGCAGGAACGTCTCCTGCACGGCGTCCTCGGCCTCGCTCGCCGAGCCGAGGAGACGGTAGGCGATCGCCTCCAGACGGGGCCTGGACGCCTCGAACCGGTCCACGTCGTTCACGGTCAGGGCCATGGCTCGGGATTCTAGGACGGGGCGGCACCCCCCGGCACGGTGCCGGACCCCCGGGCATGCCGCTCGACGCGCCGCGCCGCCGAACGTGTCCTTTGTCTCCGTACCGCGATCTCGGCGATTTCGCCGCTTTCACCGAGCCGGTGGTCCCGGCGGCGGCACGGGCCCCGAAAGGCGAGGTCACGGCGGTGCGGGCGGGGCGGCCCGGGGCAAGACTGCGGCCCGGGCGGGCCAATATCTGTCGCCATGGCGGGAGAAATCAACGGGACGCCCCGGGAATATTCCTCACTCGGCCAGCCGGAGCAAGTTTATTCCACGCGCTCGGTCGATCACGGCGTGCTACTGTCGTGGGAAGTTGCAGTTGTGGTTGCCTGAAGGTTTTTCCGACGGGGTGATCATCGCGGCGACCGGAGTTCACACAGGGTGAACTCCGAGCACCGTACCGAAGGAGAAAATTATGGCTTCCGGCACCGTGAAGTGGTTCAACTCGGAAAAGGGCTTCGGCTTCATCGAGCAGGACGGCGGCGGCCCCGACGTCTTCGCCCACTACTCGAACATCGCCGCCCAGGGCTTCCGTGAGCTGCTCGAAGGCCAGAAGGTGACGTTCGACATCGCCCAGGGCCAGAAGGGCCCGACGGCCGAGAACATCGTTCCCGCCTGACGCTCACGCGTACTTCGCAGCTGGGGCCCGCACCTTGGGGTGCGGGACCCAGCTCGCCGCGTTTCCGGGCGCAGAGCGTTCCGCGGGGGTCCGTTTCCCTCCCCGCGGATTCAGTTCGCCCGGTTTCCTCGGTTTCCGAGGTTTCCCAGGTTTCCCAGGTTTCATCAATTCTCTCGGTCCACTCGGCTCCAGACGCCGAAATTGACCGGGGCCGGCTCGTTCTTGCGATTCCCTGCGCGGCTCTTCTGCTGCGGGTCTCCCTTGATACGTGCCACATCAAGGAAGGTTCCGCATGAACCGCGTACGCACCAACGACCGCCGACGCTCCGGCGGCGGTCCCCGCCGTTCCCAGGCCTCCGGGCGTTCCCAGGCCTCGGGGCGCTCCCAGGTCTCCGGTCGCCGGCCGGCCGCCCCCCAGGGCGAGTTCGCACTGCCGAAGACGGTCACACCGGCGCTGCCCGCCGTCGAGTCGTTCGCCGAGCTCGACATGCCGGCGCGCCTGCTGGCCGCGCTCGGCGACCAGGGCGTGACCGCGCCGTTCCCCATCCAGGCGGCGACCCTGCCGAACTCCCTGGCCGGGCGCGACGTACTCGGCCGCGGTCGCACGGGTTCGGGCAAGACGCTCGCCTTCGGCCTCGCCCTGCTGGCCCGTACGGCGGGCCGGCGCGCCGAGCCCAGGCAGCCGCTCGCCCTCGTCCTCGTCCCCACCCGCGAGCTCGCCCAGCAGGTCACCGACGCGCTCACCCCGTACGCCCGTGCCGTGGGCCTGCGGTCGGCCACCGTGGTCGGCGGCATGTCGATCGGCCGGCAGGCCGGTGCGCTGCGGAGCGGCGCGGAGGTCGTCGTCGCGACGCCCGGGCGTCTCAAGGACCTCATCGACCGGGGCGACTGCCGACTCGACGACGTCGCGATCACCGTCCTGGACGAGGCCGACCAGATGACCGACATGGGCTTCATGCCCCAGGTCACCGCCCTGCTCGACCAGGTACGCCCGGACGGGCAGCGGATGCTGTTCTCGGCCACCCTCGACCGCAACGTCGACCGGCTGGTGCGCCGCTACCTGACGGACCCGGTGGTGCACTCCGTCGACCCGTCGGCGGGCGCCGTCACCACGATGGAGCACCACGTGCTGCACGTGCAGGAGGCGGACAAGCACCGCGCGACGACCGAGATCGCGGCGCGGGACGGCCGGGTGATCATGTTCCTGGACACCAAGCACGCCGTGGACCGGCTGGTGAAGCACCTGCTGAAGAGCGGTGTGCGCGCCGCGGGTCTGCACGGGGGCAAGTCCCAGCCGCAGCGCACGCGCACCCTCGCCCAGTTCAAGGACGGGCACGTGACGGCGCTGGTGGCGACCAACGTCGCGGCCCGCGGCATCCACGTCGACAACCTCGACCTGGTCGTCAACGTGGACCCGCCCAGCGACCACAAGGACTACCTGCACCGGGGCGGCCGTACGGCCCGCGCCGGCGAGTCCGGCAGCGTCGTCACCCTGGTGACGCCGGGCCAGCGACGCGACATGACCCGGCTGATGGCCTCGGCCGGCATCACCCCGCAGGTCACCCCGGTCCGTGCGGGTGAGGCGGAGCTGACCCGCATCACCGGCGCGCAGGAACCCTCCGGTGTCCCGGTCGTCATCACCGTGCCGGTCGTGGAGCGGCCCCGTCGCGCCGCGTCCGGCGGGGGTTCCTCGTCCCGTGGCCGCCGCGGCCGGACCGCGCAGGGCCGCACCGGACAGGGTTCCACCCAGCAGAGCCGCACCGGCCAGGGCCGCGGCGCCCAGGGCCGGCCCGCGGGTGAGGCCCCGCGCCGCAGGCCGCGGCGCCAGGCCACCGACGGCTCGGCGGCCTAGCCCGCCGGCCTTCGGCGTTTCGGCAACCCCCCAGTCCCGACTCCCCTTTGTGGAGGCATCATGCGCTGTGTCATCGCCCGGTACCCGTTCGACCTCACCAAGGGCGGGGTGCTGGACTCGATGAAGGGCGTCACGCCCGAACCGGTCACGGGTGAGTCCGTGACCATCGGACGCCGCCGCTACCCCGTCAAGCAGGTGGGCGAGGTCGTCACCCGGCAGGACCGCCGCGACTTCTCCAGCGGCGAGGTCGTGCGGGCCATGACCCGCCTCGGCTTCACCTGCCACCCCGACCCGGAGGCCGCGCCGGCGCCGGCGCCCGCCGCCACGCCGGTCCAGACCGCTTCGGCGCTGCTCGGTGGCACCACGCCCCTGGACGGGTGAGCGCGGGATCTGTGGACAGAGGGCGGGACGGAGGTTTTCACCTCCGTCCCGCCCTCTGCCGTGTTCCTCACCGTGCCGCGGCGTCCGCGCCGTCGTGGGCCGAGGGCGAGGGGGCCGTGGTCGGCAGGGCCGACGGCTCGGTCCCGGG